>JBJTIQ010000266.1:0-10426 GCA_046095085.1 Actinomycetota bacterium
ATGTGGCGATGATCGAGCCCTGCATAGCTCCCTCCGTGCGTGTGCCATCGCCGTTGCCCGTGCCGGTCACGACTCGTCCCAGTGGCGTCGCACCGGGGCCCAGGGACGTGCATCCTTGGTGGTTTTCGAAGCCCACTAGTGCGTCCATGGGCAGAGCCGGGCTGACGATCATCTCTCCCACCACTCGCTTCGCCAGGGGTCGCGTCACGACGTCTAGGAGCCCCAGCCCGGCGTGCGTCGCGCCCTGGCTGTCGGTGAACGACTCACCCAGCACTTGGTACCCAGCACAGACGGCAAAGACGGTCGCCCCCCGGGCAACAACCGAACGCATCGCGTCAGCCATGAGACGCGCAGCTAGTAGCTGGGCGCGATCCTCGCCACCGCCGATGAGGTAGATGTCGGCACCCGTGGGCAGCGCAGTACCGGGATTGACCCGAAGACACTCGGAAGCGATTCCGCGTAGGCGCAGGCGGTGAGACAGTACGAGCTCGTTACCGGCGTCGCCGTAGGTCCCCATGAGGTTGGGAAAGACACTGACGATGCTCACTTCAGCCATAACGGGCCCCGTCGCCACTTAACAAAGTTGCTGTAGTTGCCGATGAGATACAGGTTTCCGTCAGGAAGGTGCCTCGCGACGTCGTGGATATCGACGCCGACGATGGGGCGGGCGCCCGCAATCTCCAGTCGAAGGGCAAGATCATGTCGTCGACGTCCCACGGCCCCCACCTGTCGGCCCGCTAGGTGCTCGAACGGTGCGTCGTAGAGCCAGGATGTGTCGCGTCCATCAACGTCATCGGCATTGATGCCGACAATGACCTGCCCATCTCCGACCAGCCCGAGTGCGGTTGTCATACCAGCCGGGTTCTTCGCTAGGAGGAGTTGGGCTGGGCGTCCACCTACGTTGTAGAGCCGGTAACGACCGTAGGCGGAGTCCATTGAGGCGAAGCGAGCGATAGCCGTGTCGATGGGGACCCCCATCGCGTGTGCAGCAGCCACTGCCGCCACCGCATTGCCCTGGTTGAAGTCACCAGGAAGCTGCAGGCTGAGATCGTGCCGATGGCCTCGCGGATCGACGACCACCGACCCCTCCCGTCGAAATTGCGCCGAGGGCATCGAAAGTCCGCATGGGCATGACCAGGTGTCGCGCTTCCAATGGATCAGATCGCCGCACCGGGCGCAGGCCTGGGCGTCGTGGGTCCATCGCGTGCCAGAGTCGAACCACACAGCGCGATCGGGCGGCGTCGCCGCCACGACATTCGGATCAGCACAGTTCGCCACCACCACAGCGGTGCTCTCTGCAAGCGCGTCCGCCCACGCAGTCACCACGCGACTGACCTCATGTGAGCGGGATAGCTGATCGCGCGATGCATTCAGAAGGACGACCACCTTGGGTTGGATCATGGCCACCATCGAAGGGAAGTGGAGTTCGTCTACCTCCACAGCGGCGGCGCGCGCATCGGTATCGGCATAGGCGGTCACGATCCCGGTCGCCATGTTGGCCCCCGTGTAGTTGTGTGCCACTTCATCCCCCAATGCGCGTGCCAGGAGGTGGGTGGTCGTTGTCTTGCCGTTGGTACCTGTCACGAGAACGCTGTCACGTCCTCGGGCAAGCCGCTCGATGGCGCGGGGGTCGATGGCCATGATGACGGTTCCGCGGCCGTGTACGCCATCCCCTTGCCGCCGGAGGGTGCGGTGCACGACGTTTGCAAGGCTTCCGGCCCGCAGGGCGAGTCCTAGACGGGCCTGACGCACCATCACACCCGCCTCAGCCAGAGGCCCCCCGTGGGGAAGGGCCGCTCGGTCGCTAGGGGGAAGTGCTGAGCGATCAGGTCACCGTGGAACGTCGCAAGATAATCGGGGAAGAGCTCGATGCGGTAGGCCGAACCGCCCTGCAACAGGTAGCGAAGTGCATAGGCCTCATTGAAGGCGGTGCCCTGGTCAAGCCAGTCGCGCGGATACTCGAACGGATACAGCACATCGTGCACGTGCACCCATACTCCCGATGCCAACCTCGGAAGCACCTCGTCGAAGAGGTACTTCACGTCAGATCCCGCCTTCATCATGTGACTAGAGTCGATGAGCAGCATGTCACCGCCCTCGAGTGCGGCGAAGCGGCTGGTAGGCACGTCTTGGACGACGGCTTCAATCAGTCGGTCATCAAGGTCGCCTGGTCGCGTCACGCTCCGTAGTCGATCGGCGTTTGGCTCGACAAACGTCACATCGATGGACGTGGTGAACCACAGATCATTGACGTCGAGGATGACGGCGCTGCTAAAGCCGCAGCCCACCTCGATGATCCGCCTCGGAGCAACATGGCGCATGAGCAGTGCCAGGAAGATCGCATCGGCGCGGGTGAACCAGGTGTTGTCGTGGCTGTATCGGTATGCACCGTCGCTATGGCCCCAGGGAAGGTCCGCGTACATCGGGGCCAAGGCCGTCAGCAGAGCTAACTGATGGTCCTCGCGCAGGTCGATTCCCGGGAGTTCGCGCGGTGGGTGCTGGATGGCTTCGAACGCACGCTCGATATCACTGCGCGATGGGAATGGAGAGTCGTAACCGTGGTCAGTGTCGGGCACGACTATCCACCCGCCTGGGCACTGATCGTGCGAGTCACCTGAAGGCCGAAGTGCTCTAGGAGGTGGCGCGCACAGATTCCCATCTCGTATCCCGTGACGAGGGTGTCGTGCTGATCCTCCGTGAGGAAGGCGAGCCACATGTCTCCGGTGACGCATTCCAGATGGGCCACATCCGAGGCGATGCCGGTGAGCGTGCCTGTCTTATGCGCGATGCGCACGTCCTGATCCGTCGCTCCGAGCGGTATTCGCGAGTTGCGTGTGGAGTGTCGCAGGGCACGAGCCGAGACGGGGAACCTCTCAGGGTTCAGGGCCGTGCGCAGCAGAACGACTGCGTCCCGTGCCGTGGTCGCGCCGGTCAGATCGTCCTCGATGGTGGTCCGTGTCGCACCGATGCCATAGGTCGTCGCCCTCACCGCGTCCGGGCCGACGATGTCCAACCCCCATTGAGCACACGGGTTATCGCTGGCGCTCAACATCAGTCGCAGGGCCTCGGCCGGGGTAAGGCTCCGCTCCGGGTCCAGGGCGTGGAGCACGCTCGAGATGTCCTGGAACGCCAAGAGCTCGCCGACAGCGACGGATGCCAGGTCTGGGAGCAAGGGCTCCAACGCCATGGCGAGGGGGAGTTTGAGGAGACTGGCCGCAGGTCGGGTCACATCGTCGTCAACGCCACCGACCCACTCCACATTCGTGCTTCCCACCTGGACGTGGACAGACCTGCCCGACTCGCGGGCGAAGGCCTCGAGAAGGGCAAGCGACCGATCCATCCGACCACCGTAACGGTCGTTGCGCGAGGATGACCTCGCCATGAAGACCCGGAGCCTTCTCGGAGGTATAGCGCTGGCGGGCATCGCGGTGCCCACCGTGTCGATCGCCATCGCCCTGACCCGGGTGCACGTCTGCGCTCGTCGAGCAGTGGCCAACGCCGATCCCCCGGGCTCGACGATCGTGGTGTTCGGATCCCAGGCCCTAGACGGTGCGCCGTCACTGGCGCTTCGCGCGCGGCTCGACCACGCCCTCATGCTCTACCGCGCACGCCCCGGTCGCTGCCTGGCCATGGCCGGGGGCGTGCCCGCATCACGTGACCCGATGCGCGGAGGCAGCGACGAGGTGGCCGCGATGATCGCGTACGCCCGCGCAGGCGGGGTGCCCGATCAGGATCTCATCGCTGTGCGTCCCGGCCAAAACACCCGTGAGCAGGTGGCATCCACACGGCGAGCAGTGGTGGAGGCAGGCTTTGGCCCGGTGATCGCTGTTTCGTCGTCCTACCACCTCGCGCGCGTGTGCGCTGAGGCTCGTCGACGCGGTTTCACCGTGGAACCCTCCGCTTCTGCCTATGCACCGGACGCGAATACCTCGCGGGGATACCTGGCTCACGCTTTCGCGGACGCACTCGGACTGCTGTGGTACGCACTCCCCACACGCCTCACGCGCGTAGTGGATACGACGGCTGGCTCATTGCGTCACACGACCGTTGGGGTCCTCGCTGGGCGCTTCACCTGGCGAGAGCTTCGACGCACGGCCTAGGACAACTGCCGTGCGGCCAAGCGGGCAAAAAGGCCGCCTGCCCGAAGCAACTCATCTGGCGGCCCCTGTTCTTCGATTTGGCCGTTCGATACGACCACGACACGGTCTGCTCGCTGCACGGTGCTGAGTCGGTGCGCGATGACGACGCGAGTGGCGTGGGACTCCAGAATCGCACGCATGACAACCGTCTGGCTGACGTTGTCGAGGGCACTCGTGGCCTCATCGAAGAGCATGATTACGGGATCGACAGCCATGGCGGATGCAATCATCAGCCGCTGACGCTGACCGCCACTGAGTGTCGTGCCGCTTTCTCCCACTGGCGTCGCTAACCCGAGGGGCATGGCGCGCACATCGTCCGCCAGGCCAGCCTGTTCCAGCAGGCCCCATACTCGCTCGTCGCTCAGGTCCTTGCCCACGGTGACGCACTGGCGCAGCGTGCGTCCCAGGGGCTGGGACGCCTGCAGAACGACGCCCATCTGGCGGCGAACTGCCGCAGCGTCAAGGCCAGCAAGATCACGCCCGTCGAAGGAAACAAATCCCGTCCACGGCTGCTCAAACCCCAAGATGAGTCGCAGAAGCGTGGACTTACCGCTGCCTGAAGGCCCGACGACGGCGACGAACTCTCCTGGAGCGATATCGAGGGATAGGTTGTCGAACAGCGGTGCTCGGTCCTCGGCATAGCCGAAAGTGACGCGATGCAGATTGATCTGTCCACGAAGGGGCCCGGGGTGTTGACCGTGCAGTGCACCTTCGATGGGTGCAGTCAGTATCGGACGCAAGCGGTCAAGGATGGGCCCGTACTCGGACAGGGCAAAGATCGTTGCACCGAGTGATAGCAGAGCGATCGTCAATTGCAGAACGGCGGCATAGAGCGCAATGAACACACCGGGCGCCGTTGCACTTCCGGCTTCCAGGGCTTCGGTTGGCAAGTAGACCACCAAGGCCGTGAAGACAGCCAGAATGACCGTGGGCGAGGAGCGCTCGATGATGGCGCCAGCCGTGGTGATGCTCAAGCGCCGGCGAAGTGCCTGGGTGCTGCCGCGCTGCCGATCGGCCCACAGACCAAATGCCCGTCCCTCGGATGCGGTCACGCGCCATGCCACCAGGCTTTGCAGAAGGGACAGCGTCGTAGCATCCGTGCGGCTCCGGCGATCCAGCAGGATGGGCATCATCCTGCGCGAGCGCACCTGCGCCCTTGATGCCAAAAGCAGGAGTGCCGCGACTGTCGCCGCCATCAGCAATCCCATCCACAAGCCTGCCGTGAAGAGGTAAAGCAGACTCGACAGCCCTATGGCGGAGATGACGACACCCACAATCACGAAGTCGCCAACCTGAGCCCGAGCGATACTCACGGACATCGCACGATTTGAAATGTCGCCGATCGAATTCGTACGGAAGAACGGCACACGCAGTCGAAGCAACCGCGCCATGACACTCTGACTGAGCACGAGGTCATGGCGATCTCTCATACGCACGACCAGGCGGCCGTAAGAAAGCGCGAGAATCGCGGCGCCAAGGCTGATGGTGGCAAAGACGAGCAGCAGAATGATCGCCAGTGGCAGGTTGCCCGACGGAATGGCCCACTGGAAGACGAGCGACGTCGTCACGGGAAGAGCGAGTCCGGTGAGCGCTCCCACCAGGGCGAGAAGCACGAAGAGCCACGCGTCCTTTCGCTGGCCACGCAGCCCCCAGCGGACAAGATCCAGCCAATGATTGGTCGGGGGCAGATCGGGAGCGACGGCGATGGCATCGTCGCCGATCTCCGCGGCCCTCGCTCGATCCAGGTGCTGGGCATGACGCTCGGCGCCGTCCACGACGAGCGCGCCGCGGCGACGAGTGAGCACCGCCGAGGGCTTGTCTCTGCGTCGCACGAGCAAGGGAATAGCGACACGATCTCGCCATGCCCCCGTGAGATTCACCGGCCAGGTCAACCAGCCGGAGGCGGTGATGTCGGCAGTGACGACGTCCGTGCTCCGCTCGACACCAGCGTGCGAGGGGCGCAACGGCATGTCTATCTCGCTGCCAATGATCGACATCGCATCGCGCTGAGGGTCGGCATAGTGCATGGCATCGCTGAGGTCGGGGCCTCGCTGGCTGAGCCGCCGGGCTGAGGCAGAGACCTGGTCCAGTTCGCTATCAGCCATGGACAAGTTCCTTGAAGCGGCCACTGTGCCGAAGTTCGTCGAAGTGCCCTCGTTGCTCGATGCGACCGGCTTCGATCACGATGATCTCGTCCGCATCGCGCACCGTGCTGAGTCGATGGGCGACGACCAGGCAGGTCATGCTTCGCTGGCGCAACCTGGCATCGAGTTCGACTTCCACGATGGGGTCAAGGGCGCTGGTTGCCTCATCAAGCACCAGGAATCCCGGACGGCGCGCGAGGGAACGTGCGATCGCCAAGCGCTGCAATTCGCCACCGCTGAAGCCGTGGCCCGAAGGTCCCACCAACTCCTGTAGACCGCTCGGGCGCCGCTCGACAGCGTCCATGACGCAGGCCGTCTGCAGCGCATCCACGACCTCGTCCTCACTGACGGCCGGATCGAACATGCGGATGTTTTCTAGAATGCTTCCGGGCACGAGCACCGGGTATTGAGGCACATAGCCCACGACCGACGATCTCCAGGCACGTGGCGTCTCGAGGCGCGGCCGCCCGTCGAGGAGAACGACTCCAGAGGCAGGCTGGAGCTCGCCTACGCACAGGCGTGCGAGCGTGGACTTGCCGGAGCCGCTGCCACCTACGACCGCGACCCACGATCCCGGCGCGATATCGATGCTCAGGTCACTGAAGAGTGGCGGCGACCCATAGCCGAAGGTGACGTTATGCACCGAGACGGCGACTGGTGCCCCGACGGGCATGATTCCGCTGCCGAGGCTGGTGACCTCCGTGTCCACAGGAATCCTCAGCACTTCATCCGTGGAGCGTTGGTTGCTGGCCACCGCCTCCAGGAGAACGCCTATCCACACCAGCTGTCCGGCAGGGATGAGCAGGGCCGTGAGCACGCCTTGAATCGCGACGAAGGTGCCCAGGCTGAGGGCACCGTTGAAGACGAGGAACGTGCCGATGGCCAGGACCGTGCCGAGACCCAACAGCGCCGTGATGGGACTCACCAACCCCAAGCGCTG
This sequence comes from Actinomycetota bacterium, assembly GCA_046095085.1. GTDB lineage: Bacteria > Actinomycetota > Actinomycetes > S36-B12 > S36-B12 > Mxb001. Next base: position 7,224 of record JBJTIQ010000266.1, read on the forward strand.
TCCGTCGAGGGCCAACTGAGAAGAGGCCTGTCCCAGACGACTGTTGGTGTCGCTCCAGCGCGCGTACTCCCACTGTTCGGCAGCGGATGCCTTGATGGTCTCAATCTCGGTAACGATCGCGGTGGTCTCGGCCGCGAGCGCCAACCCAGCCTGCGTGGAAGCATCCTGAAGGGCCCGGCGGCGAGTGAGGAGCAGATACGAGGCCACCATCGACAGCACGATCACTACGAGTCCGGCGGACCCCAGCACCGGGCTGAGCACGATCAGGAAGGCCGCATACACGACCATCACCACAGCGTTGATGAAGGCGAGAGGCAGGAGGAGGCCCGACTGGAAGGCTCTCTGCTGCAGAGCTGACACGCGGGCGGCCAGGTCTCCGGGGCCGAACTCATCGACAGCACCGGTCGGGATTCGGAGCAGATGCCACACCAGTCGGGCGGATGAACTCGCACTGAGCCGGACCGCAACCAGCGTGCATGAACGCCACTGCAACCACACCACAAGGCCTATCGCGGCAGCGCATAAGAGTAAGCCCAGAAGGGTGATGATCGACTCCCAACTGCTGTCGGCGGCCACGAGCACTCGCGCGAGGAATGCGCGCATCAGCAGCGGGACGACGATTCCCGGAAGAACGGATAGGACACCAGCGATAACGATGAGGGAGGCGGCCGGCGCCAGTCCGTGCCAGTCCTCCCTGATCGCCCGTTGACGATCCCCGCGCCTCATCATCGGAGGAATCGCGAAATCGCGGAGCCTTCGGCGATGATCACCGATCCATCACCCAAGGAGCCCACCGGAATAGGGCGGTCCGGTCCCGCGCCAATGGTCCACTTGTAGCCGGTTGCAGAGGAGGGATCAGGAATGAGGGTGATCGTCACCTCAAGGAGGGGACCCTGGGCACTGAGGAAGCTCTCAAGTGCATCGTTGCCCCCGAGCAGCACGTCGAGGCGCTCAGAGGTGACGGGCAGAGTCGACACGGCTGACACCGTGCCCTCCATCGTTCCGAATTGCGACTGCGGATAGGCCTCCAGCGCCACGCGGGCGGGCATTCCAATCTGGATTGTGTTGCCCCAACCGGCGGGCACAAAGGCCACCGCCTGCTCACCACCCTCTGTCGCAGACATCGTCATCAGGGGCTGTCCAGGGTCGGTGCTTCCGCCGACACGCTCAAGGATATTGGCGATGGTGCCGTCGATGGGGGCTGTGACTACCACCGGCCCGGAGTCCGTCCTCAGCCGCGCGATGACATCACCGCCCACGACCTCATCTCCGGGCGAGACGAAGAGTTCACTGAGCACACCTGACTGGTTGCGTCCGACGTCGATGAATCCGTCAGTCGGCACGATGATGGCGTCGCCGCGGACTTCCTGAGGGAGCTGGCCGAAGAAGAGCCAGCCGAGCACGCCGATGAAGACGACAGCGAGGCCTAGAACCGCCACCCACCCCTTGCGGTCGGTCACGGGAAAGGCCCGGGCTACCTCTTGACCGGCATCGACCTGATGGGCGGCGCCATCGACTGCACCCACACGCGCCTCCTCCTATGCGTTGCCCGGCAAGGCTAGTAGCAGCGAACCGGATAGGCCGACTGGCACGAGTGCTCGATTGCTCTGACCGTCCTGCCCGGGCTACGGCGTCGGGCACCCCGAACGATTCTCTCCTGGAGTGCCGGCGACCGCAGCGTTGATGCCGGCAATGATCACCTCGGCCACCTTGGGATCCCAGGTGAGCGCCGTCTGCTCGGGCTCCTTGACGAGCGCGGAGACGAAGAGGCTATGGGTGTTCGGGAACGAGTGGCAGGTGCGCTGCGGCAGGATCTGGTCGGAGACCGACTTCGCCAGAGCTTGATCGATTTGCACGACCGCATCGTTCGGCCAGCGCCGCGGCGACCCACCGTCCTTGGTGAAGTAGGTGCCGCCGATGAGCGTGACCGGGATGTCGTCAAGGACACCCGCCTGCTGCTGCGTCCACTCGGGGAAGTTAGGCGCCTCCACGAACGGCAGCATCTCGCTCACCACCGTGGGAGACGCCAGCGCTGCCTGCTGGAAGACCAGGCACGCCTGGATGCCCTCGCATGCCACCGAGGGGTCCTGGCCCGGATCGAAGTCACCGATCATGACCGGCGCCCACGGACTGCCCACCGTGGTGAGCGACACGATCCGCGGACCGTCTCCCGATGCCTTGAGATCCGCGATGGCCACGCGCGAGAACACACCACCCATGGAGTGTGCGACCAGATGGACGTCGTCGACACCCTCTTCCTTCTGCAGGTAGCGCAGGAAGTTTGCGATCGTCGCTCCGATATCAAGGGGGCTGATCGTCGGGTCGGCGGTGAACTCCGCCGGGAGCTGAGGCGGGCAATCACCGAACGGCCCGCCCTCGGCGGCCTGGTCCACCACCTGACCGCCTCCCACCATGGCGGGTGAGGTGTAGACCTCGAAGCCAGCGGCCAGCAGCTGCTCGCGCATGAAGGTGTCGGTGTTGCCGGCTGCGTAGCCGGTTGAGCATGCCTGAGTTGGAGTCGTGTAGGGGCTGATCGAGAGGAGCCCGGAGACGATCACGACGACGGGCGTCTCTGTCGGCTGACTCGACTGCCCACCTCCACCCGAGGTGGACGAGCATGCCGCGACAGTGAGTGCAGCGGCAACCAGGACCGCGAGGAGAGAGCGACGCATGCGCGTCACCCTAACCCCGGCTATCACTGCACCGACCACGCGTGGGAAGTCCAGGCCCGCACGCCCAGGAGAGCGCGAGGGGGCTACGGCATCTTGATGTTTGTGTTTGATGCTAAGATGTGTTGGTGCGCACGACCGTGACAATCGACGATCGGCTGTACGCCGACGCCAAGGTGCAGGCTGCGCTCTCAGGTCGCGCGGTCGGCTCCGTCATCGAGGACGCGCTTCGCGACTACCTCGAGCGAGTTCGAGTCGCCCAGGCCACCGACGTCGGTCCGCTGCCCAGCATGAGATCAGGAGGAGTGCGCCCGGGCGTCGACCTGAACGACATGTCGGCCGTGATCGAGCTCATGGACGAGGGCGCTGGGCCTGATGCGCTCCGTTGACGTCAACGTCCTCGTCTACGCCTTCGACGCCGACTCCACTCACCATCAGCAAGCGTTGCGGTCCCTCGAGGAATGCGCCGCAGCATCCGAGCCCCTGGTTCTCTTCCCCTTCGTCCTTGCCGGTTTCATGCGCGTCACCACCGAC
>JBJTIQ010000267.1:0-9048 GCA_046095085.1 Actinomycetota bacterium
GAGTGCGATCGATTCAACGAACGCCTTGAGCCCCTACGCTCCTTCATCCTGCCCGGCGGCACTGCTGGAGCGGCCCTGCTCCATGTGGCGCGCACTACAGTGCGCCGAGCCGAGCGATCGACGTGGCGCGCCATCGACGAATACGGCGAGGCCATGAATCCGCTGGCAGCCGCCTACCTCAACAGGTTGTCCGACCTGCTCTTCATCCTCTCGCGCATTGCCAACCTTCCGGGCGGCGATGTGCTGTGGCAGCCGGGGGCCTCCCGCAACGACTGACGCGATCGCGCCTAGTCGAACTGCCCCAGGGCCCGAAGGCGCGCGCGACCACGAGCGGCCGTGCGCGGGTCGTCGGATGCGGCGTCCGCCCTGGCCTCGTCGATGTCGATTTCGGACTCGAACGCTGCGGACTCGGCCAGGATCGTGACTCCCGCCTCCGTGACCGACAGGTAGCCACCATCGACAGCGATCCGCAGATCGTCCTCGCCCTCGCGCTCGACGCGCACCATGGCGTCGTCGACGAGTTGGGCGACCAGGGGGATGTGGTGCGGCAGGATCCCAATGTCACCCGACGTGGTGCGCGTGAAGAGGAAGGTCCCCTTGCCCGACCAGATCTTGCGCTCAACCGCGACGATCGCGATATCCAACTCGGCCATGTGCCTGCCCTTCGACTCAGCCTACGAGCGCTCTACAGCGTGACGCCGTAGCTCGCTGCCTTCTTGGCCAGGTCGTCCAGGCCACCGATGAGGAAGAACGCCTGCTCGGGGACATGGTCGAACTCGCCCTTGCAGAGTCGGTCGAACGCCTCGATCGTCTCCTTGACCGGCACGGTGGAGCCGGGCTGACCCGTGAACTGCTCGGCCGCCATCATGTTTTGGCTCAGGAAGCGCTCGATTCGCCGGGCGCGGCCGACGAGCTGCTTGTCCTCTTCGGAAAGCTCGTCGATGCCGAGGATGGCGATGATGTCCTGGAGGTCCTTGTAGCGCTGAAGGATTCGGATGACCTCCTGGGCAACTCGGTAGTGCTCCTCGCCGACGATGGCCGGGTCGAGGATCGTGGAGCTCGAAGCGAGCGGATCCACCGCCGGGAAGATGCCCTTGGAGAAGACCTTGCGGGACAACTCCGTCGTTGCGTCGAGGTGGGCGAAGGTGGTAGCGGGCGCCGGGTCGGTGTAGTCGTCAGCAGGGACGTAGACCGCCTGCATCGAGGTGATCGAACGGCCGCCCACCGAGGTGATGCGCTCCTGAAGCTCGCCCATCTCGTCGGCAAGGGTGGGCTGGTAGCCCACGGCCGATGGCATGCGGCCGAGCAGGGTGGACACCTCCGAGCCGGCCTGGGTGAACCGGAAGATGTTGTCGATGAACAGCAGCACGTCCTGCTTTTGCACGTCGCGGAAATACTCGGCCATCGTGAGCGCCGACAGGGCCACGCGCATGCGGGTGCCCGGCGGCTCGTCCATCTGCCCGAACACCAGGGCGGTGTCCTTGAGCACGTTGGCGTCCTCGAGCTCGACCCAAAGGTCGTTGCCCTCACGGGTGCGCTCGCCCACGCCAGCGAAGACGGAGGTGCCGCCGAAGTTGCGGGCGATGCGATTGATCATCTCCTGGATGAGCACGGTCTTGCCGACGCCGGCACCGCCGAAGAGCGCGATCTTGCCGCCGCGGACATAGGGGGTCAGCAGGTCGACGACCTTCAAACCGGTTTCGAGCATCTCCGTGCGAGGCTCGAGCTCGTCGAACGCTGGCGGGGGACGGTGAATCGGCCAGCGCTGGAAGTCGGCGCCATAGCCAGGATCGTCGAGGCACTGCCCCAGCGAGTTCCAGACATGGCCCTTGACGCCGTCGCCCACGGGCACGGTGATGGGACCGCCCGTGTCGATGACCTCGGCACCGCGCACCAGACCGTCGGTCGGCTGCATGGAGATGGTGCGCACGAGGCTGTCGCCCAGGTGCTGCGCGACCTCGAGGGTCAGCATCTTCGACAGCGGACCGTAGGAGATGTCGACGTTGAGGGCATTGAACAGCTCGGGCACGGAACCGCGCGGGAACTCCACGTCGACGACGGGCCCGGTGATGCGGACAACGCGCCCGGCGTTTTCGCGCGCGGTGGCGGTGGTGGCGCTCTCTTGGATGGCGGTCATGGTCCTCTTCGCTTCCTCGTGATCTAGCTTGCTGCCTCGGCGAGGGCGTTCGCCCCGCCAACGATTTCACTGATTTCCTGGGTGATCTGGGCCTGGCGTTCGCGGTTGGCCATCAAGGTCAGCACCTTGATGAGGTCGTCGGCGTTGTCGGTCGCCGCCTTCATGGCTCGGCGTCGACTCGCCGACTCGGACGCCGACGACTCGAGCAGAGCCGAGAAGATCCGCGTCGCGATATAGCGAGGCAGCAGCGACTCGAAGAGCGTGTTGGCGTCGGGCTCGAAGGAGAACAGCGTGTGGGGTCCCGAGCTCTCCTCGCCGACGTATTCGACCTCGAGCGGGGCGATGCGCCGGGCCTCGGCGTTTTGCGAGAGCATCGAGCGGAACTCGGTGAAGACGATGTGAAGCTCATCGACGCCCAGGATGCCGTCTTCACCAGGGTCGTCGCCGAAGTCGTCTGATCCCGCGAGGAACGCATCGACCAGGAACTCGGCAATCCCCTGAGCGTCTTCGTAGGTGGGCTTCTCCGAGATGCCCACCCACGACCTGGTGATGGTCCAATTGCGGAAACTGAAGTAACTGAGCGCCTTGCGGCCGATGACGTAGAGGACGGGAGTCTTGCCCTCCTGGCGCAGCAGCGCCATGAGCTCCTCAGCCTGGCGTAGCACATTGGCGTTGTAGCCACCGCAAAGTCCACGGTCGGACGACACCACGAGCACGCCGGCCCGCTTGGGCTCGGCCCGCGGCACCAGCAGCGGATGGTCGAGGGCGGCCTCGGCTGCGAGATTGGACAGCATGTTGGTGATCTCAGCCGAGTAGGGGCGCGCAGCCTCCACCCGGGCCTGGGCCTTAGCGATCCGCGACGTGGCAATCAACTCCTGGGCACGAGTGATCTTCTTGATCGACTCTGCCGAGCGAATGCGGCCGCGGAGTTCGCGTAGGGTTGCTGCCATTACTTCTTCTTCGGAGCCGGCTTGCGCACCTGGACGGACTCCTTCTCGACGTCACCCTCGTCCATCGCCTCGACCTTTTCGTCGGGGATGACTGAGCTGCCGTCAGACGTAGCGAAGCCCTTCTTGAAGTCATTGACGACGTCGACGAGTTGCTTCTCGGTCTCTTCGCTCAGTTTCTGGGTGTCGCGGATCTCGGTCAGGATCGCGCTGCGAGATGCCTTCACATGCTCGATGAACTCAGCCTCGAAGCGCGAGACATCGGCGACGGGCACGGAGTCGAGGTGTCCGCGGGTGCCCAGCCAGATGGCGACCACCTGGTCTTCGACGGGCATGGGGGTGTACTGCGGCTGCTTGAGCAGCTCCACCAGGCGGGCACCGCGCTCCAGCTGAGCCTTGGAGACCTCATCGAGATCGGATGCGAACGCGGCGAAGGCCTCGAGTTCGCGGTACTGCGACAGGTCGAGGCGCAAGGACCCGGCCACCTCCTTCATGGCCTTGATCTGAGCTGCGCCACCCACGCGCGACACCGAGACACCGACGTTGATGGCCGGGCGCACGCCCTGGTTGAACAGGTCGGTCTCGAGGAAGCACTGGCCGTCGGTGATGGAGATGACATTGGTCGGGATGTAAGCGGAGATGTCATTGGCCTTGGTCTCGATGATGGGCAGGCCGGTCATCGACCCTGCGCCGAGTTCGTCGGAGAGCTTGGCGCAGCGCTCGAGCAAGCGCGAGTGGAGGTAGAAGACATCGCCGGGGTAGGCCTCACGACCCGGCGGCCTGCGAAGCAGGAGCGAGATCGCGCGGTAGGCCTCGGCGTGCTTGGTCAGGTCGTCGAAGACGATGAGGACGTGCTTGCCCTGGTACATCCAGTGCTGGCCGATCGCCGAGCCGGTGTAGGGCGCGAGGTACTTGAAGCCAGCGGGGTCGGATGCAGGCGCCGCCACGATGGTGGTGTATTCCATGGCGCCGCCCTCTTCGAGAGCCCGCCGGACACTGGCGATGGTGGTGCCCTTCTGGCCGACGGCGACGTAGACGCAGCGCACCTGCTTGGTGGGATCGCCCGTCTCCCAGTTTTGACGCTGGTTGAGGATCGTGTCGACGCACACCGCAGTCTTGCCGGTCTTGCGGTCGCCGATGATGAGCTGGCGCTGACCGCGTCCGATGGGGGTCATCGCATCGATGGCCTTGATGCCGGTCTGCAGTGGCTCGTGCACGCCCTGGCGCTGGACGACGGAGGGCGCCTGGAGCTCAAGCGGACGCCGGCCGTCGGCGGTGATCTCGCCACGTCCGTCGATGGGCTCGCCCAGAGGATTGACCACCCGCCCGAGGAAGTCATCGCCGACCGGCACAGACAGGACCTCGCCCGTGCGGCGCACGGACTGCCCTTCCTCGATCTTCTCGAAGTCGCCGAGGATGACAACGCCGATGCTGTGCTCGTCGAGGTTGAGGGCCATCCCCATGACCCCGCCGGGGAACTCGAGGAGTTCCTGGGCCATCACCGTGGGCAGCCCCTCGACGTGGGCGATGCCGTCGCCGGCGTCGATGACCGTGCCCACCTCTTCGCGGCCGGTCCCGACCTCGAGGCTCGAGACATAGTTCTCGATGGCGCCCTGGATGTCCTGAGCGGAGATTGTCAACTCTGCCATGGTCCTTCGTCTTCCTCTGGGTTCTAGTAGTTGGCTAGTCGGGTACCGCTAGTCGGGCAGTTTCGTCGCGGCCGCGGCCAGCCGGGATGAAAGAGTTCCGTCGATCACCTCGTCGCCGACGGCGACCGACAACCCACCCAGCAGGCGCGCGTCGACCGTGAGGTGCACGGAGACCGGGTGGCGGTAGATGCGCGTGAGCACGTCGACAAGGCGTCGACGCTGGGATTCGCTGAGCGGGGCGGCCGCACTGACCTGGGCGACGATCTCGCCCTGACGTGCGACGGACAACTCGGCGACCTCCTGCACGGCGTCGTCGGCGCGCTCGCCGTGGAGGAGCTCCATTGTCTGCGCGAGGAGCGCCGCGGTGGTCGGGTTGACGCCACCCGCGCCGTCGAGGACCGAGCGCAGGAGGGCAACGCGCCCGGCGGCCGGCTCGCGGTAATCGCCCAGGAGGGCCGTCAGGCGAGGCTGGGCATCCAGGACGCGGCCGAAGCGGAAGAGCTGCTCGGCGACGGCTTCGCCCTGCTGCTCGCGCTCGGCGCGCTCGAGAAGGGCAAGGCGTGCGATGTGCTGGATCGTGCCGCCCAGGTCCTTGGTCGCTGACCAGCGCGCGGAGACAGCGGACTCGAGGATGGTCATGGTCTCGGGACGGACCTTGCCCGCGAGAAGCCGGTCGAGCATCGCCTTCTTGGCGTCAGCAGCGCCGGTCGCCTCGGCGAGGTGGCGGGCGAGAATCGGCTCACGGACGAGCAACTTGTCGACCTCGGCGAGTTCGGCAGCCAAACGCGATAGATCGTCGGCAGACAGCGAGGATGCAAGCCCATCGAAACGAGCGACGACCGCCGCCCGAGCATCACGGCTTGCGGGGCGCAGGTCGCTGGAGCTGACTTCAGGCGCGACCGTCGCGGGAGCCATGGCCTCGAGTTCGTCGAGGAATCGGTCGACCGTGGCCGACTGCTCCCGCGGATCGGCCACGTGCTCGCGCACGATTTGCGCGGCTCGGCGTAGGGCCTCGCTGCCGAGCTCGCCCCGGAGTTCGCGGATCATCTGCGATCGAAGGAGGAAAACCTGCTGGTGGCCGTAGGTGCGGATGCGATCGGCTTCCACGCCGCCTTGAAGCCGAAGCTGCTCGGCGATGCGCACCGAGTCGGTCGAGGCCTCATCGACGATGTGGCGGGCCTCGACACGCCCTTCCTCCACGCGCTCAGCGCGGTAGCGGTCGGCAGCCACGAGCCGCTGTGACGCCTTGGCGCTCTCTTCGAGCTGCGTGCGCACGGTCTCCTTGCGCTCGGCCATCAACTTGCGAATCGGCGGCACCGCGAACTTCCAGATAACGAACACGATGACCCCGAAGCCGATGAGCTGGCCGATGAATGTCGCCATGTGCGCCTACTGCCCCCGAGCCGTCGTCGAGGAGGCGCTCGCGTCGACGCCAAGAATGCGGTTTGCGAGGTCGACGGAGAGCGTCTCGACGGAGGCGTTGAGGGTCGGGGCGAGGGCGTCGCCCTCGACCTTGAGCTCGTCGCCCGCCTGACGCAGCTCCTCGGACACTTCGTCGTTGGCCTGCGCGCGGAGTTCGTCGATGACCTGGCGCCCCTCGGTGCGGGCCTGGTCTCGGATGGAGCCCGCCTCTGTGCGGGCCGTCGCGAGCTCGTGCCGGTATTCGGTCTCTGCGGCCGCATCCTGCTCGGCCGCCTGGCGGTTGTCCTGGGCGGTCTTTGCGATCATTTGCTCACGCTCATCGAGGACCCTTTGGATCGGTTGCACCACGAACTTGGCGATCACGCCGAAGACGACGAGGAAGATCGCCAGGATGAAGAAGAAGGTGCCGTTGGGGATGAGGAAGTTGCTAGTGCCGCCTTCTGCCTCAGCCGCCCAGACGGGTGCGCCCGAAACCATGATCCCGCCCATTGTGACTAGGACGCTCCAGGTGTGGCGAACACGAAGAGTGCCATGAACGCCAGGTTGATGAAGTAGGCCGCCTCGACGAGACCGACGGTGATGAAGAACGGGGTGAACAGGCGGCCCTGAGCCTCCGGCTGCCGTGCGATGCCTGAGATGAGCGCGTTGCCGGCGATGCCGTCACCGATGCCCGCACCAATGGCGCCGCCTCCCAGGATGAGACCACCGCCAATCAGTGCTCCCATGACGATTGTGGGATCTGCCATTGCCATTTCCTCCTTGGTTACTTTCGGACTGCTATCGGTTGGTGGTCGACGCCGGGGCGGTGCCCAGGTGCCTTCGTGCGCTAGTGGTGCTCATCGGCCGACTCAGTCGCCTGGCTGAAGTACAGGATCGTCAGCAGGGCGAAGATGAAGGCCTGGATCAGGCCCACGAAGAGATCGAAGGTCTTCCAGATCGCGTTGGGCGCCCACATGATGTAGGTGGGCAGGAGAGCGATGAGGCCGACCATGATCACGCCGGCGAAGATATTGCCGAAGAGTCGCAGCGAGAGCGAGATCGGCTTGGCGATCTCCTCGACGATGTTGATGGGCGCGAGGAATGCGACGTGGCCCTTGACCACCTTGACCGGGTAGCCGATGATGCCGCTCTTCTTGAACCCCGCGGCGTGGTAGCAGATGAAGACGAAGAGGGCTAGCGCGAGCACGAAGTTGATGTCGGATGCCGGGGGCTTGAGAAGCTCAACCGTCTGACCGTCGGAGTTGGTGAACTGCAGGGGCAGCACCGAGATCCAGTTGGCCACCAGGATGAAGACAAACAGGGCAACCGCCAAGGGCAGCACGAACGGGGCCAGCGACAAGCCCATCGACGACTGGACCTGCGAGCGCATCTGGATGGTGATGGCCTCCCAGAAGAGCTGTACGCCATTGGGAACGCCGGTGGACGTGACCTTGGCGCGCAGGATGAAGGCCAGGATCAAGGTGACCGCCGCCGCGACGAGCGTGGCGTAGATGGTGTCGGTATTGACGGTCATGCCAAGCCATGTGGCCTCGGTATGGTGCCCGACCTCGAGCGCGCCCACCGGGGGCATTCCCTGGAACATCGCGGCTATTCCGCGGTGGCCTGGTCGGCGGCGGATGGACGATCGGTCGTCTCCACTGAGCCCTCGGCAGCGACACCGTCGGGATCGCCCTGGCGGAGCTTCTTCCAGACCGGAAGGACGGTGCTCAGGACCAGGAGCACCTGGAATATCGCGAGTCCGAAGAGAACGCCGAAGCCGTAGGGCCGAAAGACGAACGCCACAACCAGGGCGATGACGGTGATGATGACGAGGCGGACAGCCGAATTGAGGGCCATTCGCCGCTTGAGGGGGTGCTCCTCGCCCGTGATCGATGACACCGACCACTTGACGAGGAGGGCGTTGAGCAGGCCGAGGGCGAGCCCGATCGATAGGTAGACGCCGAACATGATGGCGCCGGCCATCGCGGACAGCCCAACGGCAAGGGCCGCGATAAGGCCGCAGAGAATCGACAGTCGCACGGGGCGGAAGACCACGGACGGTAGAACAAACGGCGCCTCTTGGAGTGGCGTCGCCATTGCACCTCCCACGATCGATACGGCCGGGAAACTGCTCCTCGAAGACCGCCTCCGGCACGCTACCACGGGGTCGGACGGGGGCACTCCGGAGGTGGGAAGGGGGTCTAACTGCCCGTGCGAGACATCTGCTTGACGCGGGCCTGTCGCGACTTGTCCCACCGCGGCCGGAGGGCGACCGCCGCGACGACAAGGGTGCCCACGACGAGAATCGCCAGGCCGTAGGCAACCGGGACGAATGCCATGGTGAGGGCTGCCGCAGCAACCACAGCAGTCCACCCATACATCAGCAGCACCGTGCGTCGCTGAGAGTGCCCCATCTCCAGCAGCCGGTGGTGCAAGTGCTGCTTGTCAGGGGCGAAGGGCGAGCGGCGCTTGCGAGTGCGCCGCAGCACGGCCAGCGCCAGGTCGAGGAAGGGCAGCACGAGGACCGCCAGAGGCAGCAGGATCGGCAGGAGCGCGGGCAGGAGCGTGCCGCCCTCGATTGCACTGGGATCGATCTGACCGGAGAGCGTGATGATGGCGGCGGCCATGAGGAACCCCAGCAGCATCGAGCCGGTATCGCCCATGAAAATGCGTGCGGGGAAGACGTTGTACGGCAGGAAGCCGGCGCACATGCCGACGAGAAGGGCGGAGATCAGCGTCGCCAGGGTCGCGCGCTCGAAGCCCACCTCGACCGACAGCAGATAGGAGTAGGCGAAGAAGGCCACCGCCGCGACGGCCACGATGCCCGCGGCCAGTCCGTCGAGGCCGTCGACCAGGTTGATGGCGTTGATGCAGACGAGGACGACCAGAACCGTGAGAAGGACGCTGGTGACCG
>JBJTIQ010000268.1:0-2645 GCA_046095085.1 Actinomycetota bacterium
GCGCCACCGACAAGGGCGAGGGGGCGATGCCCGTGCGCCTGGAAGCGCCGCATCGTCTGGATCTGGAGCAGATTGCCCAGGTGAAGGCTTGGCGCCGTGGGATCGAAGCCGATGTAGTAGGTGATCGGTCCCTCATCGAGCTGAGTGGCAAGAGCGTCGAGGTCGGTGCTGCTGGCAATCAGGCCGCGCCACGACAGGTCATCGATGAGAGCGTTCACGGACCCGATCCTCTCTCACCATCCGGGGGGACGCCTCGGCGCCGCCGAGGAATGAGTAGATCGGCACCTGGCCACCGAGCTCATCGTCGGCACCGACAAGCGTCGCAACAGCAACAGGGTTCATGACGTCCTCCTCGAAGCAGGACGATACGGGCTCACCGTCGGATGGTCGGTGGCGAAACGCCAGGGAGTCGCGGCTCCGCGGCCGGCTACACCGGTGCGCGGGCCCACGATGAGCGCGGACTGCGCACGCCGCGCGATCACCAATCGCAGCGGTGACGAGTCGTCGAGCATGTCGACGCCATCGAGCTCCCCGGTGATACCGAGGGCGACCGTGAGACGGGCAGGGCCACGCGCGAGATCGCGATCCGTGCGAGCAGTTGGCCGTCGTCGACGCGCGATCTCGACTCCCTCCACGACCTCTCCCGCGCGGATGAGTACTGCGGAAGCTGACCCTGATGGGCCGGTCACGACATTGGCACACCAGTGCATGCCGTAGGTGAAGTAGATGTAGGCGTGGCCAGCAGGGCCGAACATCGTGGCGTTGCGGGGCGTTGGGCCCCGGAAGGCATGCGACCCAGGATCCTCTCCCGCTCCCCCGTAGGCCTCTACCTCCGTGAGGCGGACGCTGACACGCTCGCCGCCCACGTCTGACGTGAGGACCGATCCCAGCAGCCGCGGGGCGACGATCTCCGGCCGCGCGGACAGCAGGCGTGCGGACATGCGGACAGTCTGCGGGAGGTTGCCCGCCCACGTTCGCTCCCCCCGTCGCGCCGGGGGCGGGCAACCTGGCCCGGCGGGACGGCCACGCCGTCCCTATCGGGCCACCCAGACCTTCGCGGAGGGGTCTGACAGTCAGGCCGGTCGCGGCACCAGCAGGGCGAGGGCCACACCTACGAGCACCCCACCGGCGTTGGCGATCATGTCGCCGAGTTCGACGGACCTCAGGCCGAGGACACCCTGGGTCATCTCCAGGAAGAACCCATAGGCCACCAGGCCTAAGGCTGTGGGTGCGAGCCTGGGTGAGCGCTGGGCCAGCATCACGCAAAAGGCCAGGAGTGCGTATCCCACGCCGTGCAGGACCATGGCGAGAGTGTCACCGAGGTCGGCGATTTCGATGCCGGGGGTGCCCGTGGGCGGCAGGAGGGCGGCTGCGGCCGCGAGGACCGCGAGGACCATCGAAGCGACGATCCAGACGACTCGGGGAATCCCCAGGACTCGATCACTCATGACCGTGCGGGCCCAGCAGCCCACGCCGCATCGGTCGCGATCATGTCGCGTGCGGACGAGATCTGCTCGCGCACTCGAATCGGCGCCGTGCCACCGAAGGAGGACCGAGACGCCACGGACCCCTCGACCGAGAGGACCTCGCGTACCCCTGGCGCGAGATGCTCGGAGATGGCGGCCAGGTCGACATCATCGAGGTCCCACAGCTCCTGGCCGCGCTGCTCCGCTGCGCGCACGCAGGCTCCGGCGATCTCGTGCGCATCACGGAAAGGGACGCCGCGGCGTACGAGCCACTCGGCGATGTCCGTGGCCAGTGCGAAGCCCTCGGGCGCGGCGATCGACATGCGAGTGCGGTCAAACGTCAGAGTCGCGATCATGCCCGTGACTGCGGGCAGCACGAGGAGCAACTGCTCGACCGCATCGAAGACCGGCTCCTTGTCTTCCTGCAGATCGCGGTTATAGGCGAATGGCATGCCCTGAAGGGTCGCGAGCAGTCCGGTGAGGTCGCCGATGAGTCGGCCCGACTTGCCGCGAATCAACTCAGCCACATCGGGATTCTTCTTCTGCGGCATGATCGAGGATCCTGTCGACCAGGCGTCGTCGAGAGTGGCCCAGCCGAACTCGCGCGAGGTCCAGAGCACGACCTCCTCGCCGATTCGCGACAGGTGAACGCCGATCATCGCTGCGATGAAGAGGAATTCCGCCACCCAGTCACGATCACTCACGGCGTCGATGGAATTAGCCAGTGCGCCTCGGAAGCCGAGTTCGGCCGCTACCGCCTGCGGGTCGAGTCCCAGTGACGAGCCCGCCAGCGCCCCAGCACCCAGCGGCGAGAGCGCATTGCGGCGATCCCAGTCACGCAGACGGTCGACGTCGCGACCGAGCGCATGCACATGCTTGGCGAGCTCATGGCCAAACGAAACCGGCTGCGCGTGCTGGAGGTGGGTGAAGCCAGGCGCGAGTGTGTCGACATGGGCCTCGGCCTGCTCGAGCAGTGCGATCTGCAGGTCGATGACGGCCGCGGCGATCGCACGAGCCTGGTCCCTCAGGTAGAGCCGGAAGTCGGTCGCCACCTGGTCATTGCGGCTACGCCCGGCGCGGAGCCTGCCGCCCAGGGGGCCGAGCCTGTCGAGGAGTCCGCGCTCGATGGCCGTGTGGACGTCCTCGTCGTCAGGGGACGGCACGAAGGCACCCGAAGCG
>JBJTIQ010000269.1:0-2882 GCA_046095085.1 Actinomycetota bacterium
CCTCGCCCGACGGGGGCTCGGTCGCGGCGAACTCCATCACCTGACCGCCCGCTACCACCTGCAGGGCGTCGGTATTGGCCGCCTTGACCGCGGCCACGATCGCACCGGCATCGGCGGCCGAGATCTCGGCACCCTTGCCGGCGAGGCTCACGCGCGCGAACGCGACGGTGCCGTCAGCACTGATGGGCGACGTGGCCTGGGCAGTCGCCTCGAAAGCAGGCGCTAGTTGCTCGGCCAGGAAGTCGGGAAGCTCGCTGTCACCCCCGCCTGCAGCGGGGCAGTCGCGGCCGAAGGACTCGCCGTAGGGGTTGCTCACGCACGTGACGGAGTCGAGCGCGGCGATGTCCTGCAGCACAGGAGTGATCGCGGACTCCACCGCGGGGTCGGTCGCCGTGCCGGAGGTGGGCGACCACACGATGCGCACGGCAGCCTCGCCGCCCTCGTTGGGGGGAAGGGTCGACAGCATCGCCGTCGCCGTCGTCGACTCAGTGTCGGGCAGGGCGAAGGAGTCGTTGAGCTCGCCGCCGAGGCGAGTGCCGACGCCGATGACGGCCACCATCGCGACGAACCACGCCACGAGAGCCCAGACCGGCTTGCGGACGGCCCACCGAGAAAGGGCACCCATGCGAATCTCCTCTGGCGACGTTGACCCAATGACGCTACGGTAGTTGTGTGACACACGCAACTTCGGGGCCTGGGGCCCGCGCCCCCCAGGTGGCTCTCGTGGACCAGGCGATGCAGTCCATGCGCCGGGTCGTGTTGCGACCCCCGGCTCTGGCGGTGCCCATGCCCAGGATCGGCAAACCCGTCGAGATCTCGAAGGTACTGGCTTGCGAGGCCATCGGCGAGTTGAGCAAGCGTCCGGGACCGGTCACCATTTCCGACGTCGCGGCCGCGTTGCAGTTGGATCGATCGACTACGAGCCGCCTCGTAGCCGAGGTCGAGGAGGACGGTTTCGTCACGCGCGGCTCGCTGCCGGAGGATGGCCGTCGAGTGAGCGTTGCCCTCACTCCCCTGGGCGCCGAGATCGTCGAGTTCGCCCATGGCCTGCGCGTGGCCTATCTCGATCACGCCTGCGCTGTCTTCACCGATGACGAACTCGCCATCCTCGGCTCATTGCTCTCGCGGCTCGCCGACTCGATGGGCGAGTCACTGGCACCTTGGCTGGAGAGCGCGGTGCGCTATTCGACCCCGGCCGACTCCTCCGCGACCACCTGACGCACGACCTCGGACGACATCGACATGTCGTAGCCGCGTCGCGTGAGCGCGCCCATCAGGCGCCGCACCTGCGTGGGGTAGGGCAGCCCGCTCACCTGCGGAAGCCGGGAACGCGCCAAGGCGCGCGCCCGCTCACGCTCCTGGCCCTCGTCGATGGGCTCGAGGGCCGCGGCGACGATCTCGTCGGCCACACCCTTGCGCCTCAACTCGGCGGCTACCGCGCGCCGACCGAGGCCCTTGGTGCCGTGACGGCTGCGGACCCACCCCTCGGCGTAGGCAGCATCGTCGATGAGGCCTACGTCTTCGAAGCGATCGAGGACCTCGACGGCCGCCTCGTCGGGTACGCCGCGCTGACGCAGGTACGACTCGAGTTCCGCGCGGGTGCGCGGAGCCGAGTCGAGCCTTCGTAGGACGAGGATGCGCGCGACGTTGACCGGATCGGAGTCACCGTCGATGCCGGCTGCGTCGGCGCGCCCCTGCGTCGTGGACGCCGCCATGACTAGTCGATGGGCACGACGTCGATCGGCGCATCGAGATCGACGTCGACGATCGCGGCGGGCTCGTCAAGGCGAGCGCCGATACCCATCGTCTCCTTGATGCGCTTTTCTATCTCGTTGGCCAGGTCGTGGTTGTCGCGCAGGAAGGCACGCGAGTTTTCCTTGCCCTGACCGAGCTGATCGCCCTCGTAGGTGTACCAGGCACCGGACTTCTTGACGATGCCCGCGTCGACGCCCAGGTCGATGAGGCTTCCCTCGCGGGAGATGCCCTCGCCGTAGAGGATGTCGAACTCGGCCTGCTTGAAGGGCGGTGCCATCTTGTTTTTGACGACCTTGACGCGGGTGCGGTTGCCCACGGCCTCGGTGCCGCCCTTGAGGGTCTCGATGCGGCGGATATCGAGGCGCACGGACGCGTAGAACTTCAGCGCCTTGCCGCCGGTGGTGGTCTCGGGCGAGCCGAACATCACGCCGATCTTCTCGCGCAACTGGTTGATGAAGATCGCGGTCGTGCCGGTCTGGCTAAGCGCACCGGCCATCTTGCGCAGTGCCTGGCTCATCAGACGCGCCTGCAGGCCGACGTGGCTGTCACCCATCTCGCCCTCGATCTCCGCGCGCGGCACGAGTGCGGCGACAGAGTCGATGACGATGAGGTCAACGGCGCCGGAGCGCACGAGCGTGTCGGCGATCTCCAGCGCCTGCTCGCCGGTGTCGGGCTGGGAGACGTAGAGGCTGTCGAGGTCGACGCCGAGGCCCGCGGCATAGATCGGGTCAAGGGCGTGCTCGGCGTCGATCATGGCGGCGATGCCGCCAGCCTTTTGGACGTTGGCGATCGCGTGGAGGGCCAGCGTGGTCTTGCCGCTGGACTCCGGTCCGTAGATCTCGACGATGCGGCCGCGCGGCAGGCCGCCGATGCCGAGGGCGACGTCGAGGGCGATCGAGCCGGTCGGGATGACCTCGACGGGGGCACGGCCCTCTTCGCCGAGGCGCATGACCGAGCCCTTGCCGAACTGGCGCTCGATCTGGGCGAGGGCGGCCTCGAGGGCCTTCTCGCGATCCGTGCCGGGGGTGCTGCTCTCCTTGGCGGCCATGGCCTCTCCTTGTGTGCTCGGCCGGTGGGCCCGGCTCGGGTCTTGTGGGTCGGGGCGACCGTAAGACCGGGGTCTGACA
>JBJTIQ010000270.1:0-6836 GCA_046095085.1 Actinomycetota bacterium
CCCGCGCGCATGGCCATGCGGGCCAGGCCGTCGGGGTCGAAGGTGTGGAGATCGACAACCGCCTCGAGTCGCGCGGCGTCCGACGATGCCGCGAGTTCTTCGGCCGGACGTCCGAAACGCTGACTCAGGTAGGGAAGCCGCATGGCGCGGGTCGCCGACCACCAGGTGAGGCGCGACAGCTGGCGCGCGATGACATCGCCGCGCTCCGTGGGCTCGCCGCAGAAGGCGAAGCGCCCGCCCGGGCGGAGCACGCGGAGCACCTCGCGCAGCGCCAACTCGACGTCGGGAATGTGGTGCAGGACGGCGTGCCCGATGACGAGATCGAACTCCCCGTCGTCGAACGGCAGCGATTCGGCGTCGGCCACGCGACCACTGACGTCGATGCCCAGTGCGGCGCCGTTGCGCACGGCAACCTCGACCATGCCGGGACTGATGTCGGTGACCACTGCCGACGAGGCCAGGCCCGCCTGCATGAGATTGAGCACGAAGAACCCGGTGCATGCTCCGATCTCGAGGACACGGCCATAGGGCCACTCGGCGTTGCCCGCGACATGGACGAAGCGGTCGCGCGCGTAGGCGATGCACCTCTCGTCGTAGGAGATGCTCCACTTCTCGTCGTAGGTGGACGCCTCCCAGTCGTGGTAGAGGACGTTGGCGAGCTTGGGGTCGGTCCAGGCGTCGGCGATATCGGTCATGGGGTGTTGAACTCCGCCTTGCCGGGACCGTGCTCGAGGAACGACCGCATGCCGACCTCCTGGTCGCGCGTGCCGAAGAGCGCGGCGAAGTTCACGCGCTCGATCTCCAGGCCGGTGTCGATGTCGGTCTCGATTCCGCGATCGATCGCTGCCTTCGCCGCACGCGTGGCAAACGCCGGACCGGCGGCCAGTTGCCGCGCCCAATCCAGGGCCGACGAGTAGACATCGTCGGGGGCCACCACCCGATCGACGAGACCGATTCGCAGCGCCTCGTCAGCGGACACGAAGCGGCCGGAGAGGATGAGTTCCTTGGCTCGAGCGGTGCCGATGAGACGCGGCAGCCGCTGGGTGCCGCCGGCACCGGGGATGCTCCCGAGGAGGAACTCCGGCTGTCCGAGCTTGGCGTTGTCGCCGGCGACGCGGAAGTCGCAGCACAGGGCCAGCTCGCATCCCCCACCCAGCGCATAGCCCGTGACGGCCGCGACCGTGGGCTGCGGGATGTCGGCGACCGCCGTGAAGGCCGACTGGAGTTCGCCCGTGCGCGCCAGGGCGTCGGTGAGCGACCAGTCGGCCATCTCCCTGACATCCGCGCCGGCCGCGAAGACCTTGGGGCCGCCGTAGACGACGACCGCGCGCACGTCCGCCCGCTCGGAGACCTCGCGAGCCGCCGCGCGCATCTCCTCCTGCACCTGCACGGACAGGGCGTTCATGGGAGGGCGCTCCAGGCGAATGGTCGCGATCGCGTCGCTGGCCTCCCACGACACGAATTCGCCGCCCACGACATGCCTCCCTCTTGCCCGCTCGAGCACCGGGCTGGTCCCAGGAGCCTAGTAGCGTGCAGCGAGGGCAGTCAGCCCCCCGGCAGCAAGGACGGCATGGACCACGAGATCGATGGACCCGGGTCGTGGGACCCGCTCGGCGTGACACTCGACGCTACGGGGGCCAACGTCGCCCTGTGGGCCCCGGGAGCCGACGCGGTCGACCTGTGCCTCTTCGATGCCGATAGCACCGAGACCCGGATCCGGCTTCCGGAGCAGACCTTCGGGGTGTTCCACGGGCACGTGAGTGCCATGGCCGAGGGCACCGCATACGGATTCCGCGTCGATGGTCCATGGGATCCGGCCAGCGGGCGCCGCTGGAACCACGCCAAGCTGCTGCAGGATCCCTACGCCCGCGCCATGGATGGTGCCTTCCGCCTGTCACCGGCCGTGTTCGGCAACGTCGGCACCGACGACCT
The DNA here is from genome assembly GCA_046095085.1 of Actinomycetota bacterium. Classification (GTDB taxonomy): domain Bacteria; phylum Actinomycetota; class Actinomycetes; order S36-B12; family S36-B12; genus Mxb001. Next base: position 1,933 of record JBJTIQ010000270.1, read on the forward strand.
GGTGCGCAACGACGACGACTCCGCGCCGTTCGTGCCGCGATCGATCGCCGTGGGCTCGGCGTTCGACTGGTACGGCGACCAGCCCCTCAACATTCCGTGGAACGACACGATCATCTACGAGACCCACGTCAAGGGGCTCACCATGCGCCATCCCGACGTGCCCGAGCACCTTCGCGGCACCTATGCCGGACTCGCGCATCCCGCGGTGATCGACCACCTCACCCAACTCGGTGTCACCGCCATCGAACTCATGCCCATCCACCACTTCGTCGACGAAGTGCATCTGCTCGAGCTCGGCCTCACCAACTACTGGGGCTACAACACCCTGGGCTATTTCGCTCCGCACGCCGCCTACAGCTCCGTCGGAGGCCGCGGTGGCCAGGTGCGCGAGTTCAAGGAGATGGTGCGCACCCTTCACCAGGCTGGCCTCGAGGTCATCCTCGACGTCGTCTACAACCACACCGCCGAGGGCAACGAGCTCGGCCCCACGCTGTCCTTCCGCGGCATCTGCAACCCGGGCTACTACCGGCTGAGCGATGGTCGGCACTACACCGACTACACCGGGTGCGGAAACACTCTCGACGTGTCGAATCCACACGTGCTGCAGATGGTCATGGACTCCCTGCGCTACTGGGTGCAGGAGATGCACGTCGACGGATTCCGCTTCGACCTGGCTGCCGCGCTCGCGCGGTCGTTCCACGACGTCGACATGCTGGGCACGTTCGTTACGACGATCCAGCAAGACCCCATCCTTCGTCGCGCCAAGCTCATCGCCGAGCCCTGGGACGTCGGGCCCGGTGGCTACCAGGTGGGCGAGTTCCCCACACTGTGGACCGAGTGGAACGGCAAGTACCGCGACTGCCTGCGCGACTTCTGGCGCGGGGCGACCGGGGTTGGCGAACTCGGCTGGCGACTCTCCGGCTCCGCCGACCTCTACGCGGGAGACGGCCGTCGGCCCTATGCCTCGATCAACTTCATCACCGCCCACGACGGCTTCCCGATGCGCGACCTGTCCACCTACGAGCACAAGCACAACGAGGCCAATCTCGAGGACAACCGAGACGGCACCGACGACAACCGATCGGCGAACTACGGCCATGAGGGCGAAACCGACGACGAAGGCATCAACTCGATTCGCCGCCGTCAGATTCGCAACATGATGACCACCCTCCTGCTAGCCACCGGCGTGCCGATGATGCTCGGCGGCGATGAGATCGGACGCACCCAGGGAGGCAATAACAACGCCTACTGCCAAGACAACGAGATCTCGTGGTTCGACTGGCACCTGGAGCCGTGGCAGCGCCAGGTCCTCGACGTTACGCGCGCCCTCGTGCGCCTGCGCCGCGAGCACCGGGTCTTCCGGCAGCGCTTCTTCTTCGACGGGCGGCCTGTCCGCGAGGGAGGAGCACCCGACCTGGCGTGGCTCGGCCCCGATGGCCAACCCCTGACGGATGAAGAGTGGAACGCCGGCTGGACCAAGACGCTGGGCATGTACCTGTCCGGAGAACTCCACCCGGTGCCCGGCGAACCCGCACCAGCCCCCGACGACTCATTCCTACTGCTCCTGCACGCCTCGGATGACGAGTTCGACTTCACGTTGCCGGGAGCACCCTTCGGCGCGTCCTACACCACCGTGATCGACACGGCGGACGACGTTGCCGGGCCCGAGCGCATCTATGCGTCTGGGCAGGCGGTGCATCTCACGCCGCGCTCCAGCGTGCTGCTTCGCGTGGGCAACTAGCGCAGATCACCCTCGGCGAGACCGGCGGTCGGCGCCGGCGCAGCCAGCAGGCCCATCTCGACGGGAGACACCATGGCGTCGTGGTGCGGGAGCACGCGCACGGTGTAGCCAAAGGGTCCGGTGCGATCCAAGGTGAGGTCACCCTCGTAGAGCCAGCGGCCCCCATCGAACCCTTCGACCGCCTTGAGCTCGTCGACCTGCGGCGACACGATGCGATCGTTCTCGTCGACGCGGCCCGACACCACCTGCACGACGACGTCGTCGGGGACGAGCTCGGCCAGGCGCAGGTGGGCGCGCAGATGGATCGGCGCTCCCAGGGATGGCGCGTCGCCGACTCCGGAGGCTTCGACATGCTCAACGGCGACCTGGGGCCAGGTCCTCCGGACGTGCTGCTTCCACGAGGCCACCTCCCGACCGAGTCGATAGTCATCGGCACTCATCGCACGGGAGCCCAGCGCCGCTGGCAAGTAGAGCCGCTCGACGTATTCGCTCACCATGCGGCTCGCCAGGACCTTGGGCCCGAGCGTCTGGAGCGTGTGCCGCACCCTGTCGATCCATCGGTGCGGCAGCCCGTCGTGACCACGGTCATAAAAGGCCGGGGCCACCTCGCGCTCGACCAGGTCGTAGAGCGCAGCGGCCTCCAGGTCGTCGCGGCGCTCGTCGTCATCCACGCCATCAGCCGTCGGGATTGCCCAACCGTTGCGACCGTCGTACCACTCATCCCACCACCCATCGAGGATGGACAGATTGAGTGCGCCATTGAGCGCGGCCTTCATGCCCGAGGTGCCGCTCGCCTCGAGGGGGCGGATCGGGTTGTTGAGCCACACGTCGCAGCCGGGATAGAGCACCTGGGCCATGGCGATGTCGTAGTCGGGCAGAAAGACGATTCGATGGCGAACCTCCGGGTCGTCTGCGAAGCGGACGAGCTCTTGGATCAGGCCCTTGCCGCCCTCGTCGGCCGGATGAGCCTTGCCCGCCACGACGATCTGGACGGGCTGGTCGGGGTCGAGCAGCAGGGCACGCAGCCGAACGGGGTCACGCAGCATGAGTGTCAGGCGCTTGTAGGAGGGGACGCGTCGCGCAAAGCCGATGGTGAGGATGTCTGGATCGAGGACGTCATCGATCCAACCGAGTTCGGCATCGCTCGCACCGCGCGCATTCCATGATGCCCGCAGTCGCGCACGAGCATCGTCGACCAAGTGCTGGCGCAGCACTCGCTTGACCGGCCAGATCACATCGTCGGGTATGCCACCGATGGCTTCCCAGCCCTGCGACTCCTCGATCAGGCCGGGACCGATCTCGCGCATGGCGATCTCCAGGACCTCCGGAGCCACCCAGGTGGGCGCGTGGACGCCGTTGGTGATGGAAGTGATGAGGACTTCATCGGGCTCGAATCCCGGGAAGAGGAAGCTGAACATGCCACGGCTGACCTGGCCGTGCAGCAGGCTCACGCCGTTGGCGCGCTGCGACAGTCGAAGCCCCATGACCGCCATGTTGAAGACCGATGGATCGCCACCCTCATGGTCTTCTGCGCCGAGGGCAAGGATGTGCTCGATCGGCACCGCTGGGTCGGCATTGTCTCCACCGAAGAACGTCTCGATGAGTTCACGTGGGAAGCGATCGATACCCGCCGGCACGGGCGTATGAGTCGTGAACACCGTGCCTGCACGCACCACTTCGAGCGCCGACGCGACATCAAGGCCTTGGCCCGACACGAGCTCGCGGATGCGCTCAAGGCCCAGGAATCCTGCGTGCCCTTCATTGGAGTGGAAGACCTCAGGCTCGGCGGCCCGGGTGATCCGGCAATACGCACGAATGGCGCGCACGCCGCCGATGCCCAGCAGCACCTCCTGCTGTAGCCGGTGGTCGGAGCCACCGCCGTAGAGCCGGTCGGTGACCTCACGGTCGATCGGGTCGTTGTCTTCGACATCGGAGTCGAGGAGCAGCAGTGGCACGCGGCCCACCTGTGCCACCCACACGCGCGCGTGGAGGGTGCGTCCTCCCGGCATGCCGATCGTGATCGTTGCCGGAGCGCCGGATTCCTCGCGCAGGAGCGTGACCGGCATCTCGTCGGGGTCCACGACCGGATAGCTCTCCTGCTGCCATCCGTCTCGCGATAGCCACTGACGGAAGTAGCCGGAGCGATAGAAGAGACCGACGCCGATGATGGGCACGCCGAGGTCGGATGCGGCCTTGAGGTGGTCACCGGCCAGGATTCCGAGACCACCGGAGTACTGCGGGAGAGCGGCGGCGATGCCGAATTCGGGAGAGAAGTAGGCGATCGCCCGCGGGGCGTCAGGGCCGAGCGACTGGAACCACGCGTCGCGCTCGAGGTAGTGCCGCAGGTCATCGCGGGCGTGATGCACCCAAGCGACGTATCCCTCATCGCGGGCCATCTCTTGAAGACGATCGGATGAGACCTCCCCCAGCATGCGCAAGGGATCGTCACCGAGCTGCCGCCACAACTGCGGGTCGAGCGCTGCAAAGACTTGACGGGTCGGCTCGTGCCAAGACCACCGAAGATTGCCGGCGAGTTCACCGAGCGGCTCGAGCGGAGCAGGCAGGACCGTGCGGACCGTGAAGCGTCGGATCGCGCGCATGGCCGCCACGCTAGCGCGTGCACTGTTGCCCACCGAGGCGCCCCGCGACTTGCAGGCCGCCAGAAATCCGGCTCGTGACTTCAGCAGGATTTCGGCGTTTTCTGACGGGTGGTCCTACTCTCCGGGAGCGCCAGTACCCTGGCTTCATGCCGCCAGCGAGCCCCACCGCACGCGGCAGGCGATCGGCCAAGCCCTCGGCAGTGACCGTGCCCGACGTCCTCACGGGGCGAACCCCGGTGACCGACGTACAGCCCAGCGTCGAAGGGGGGCGCCTGCCCGCCAAGGCGGTCGTTGGCGAGGTCGTGCCTCTGCAGGTCACCGCGTTTCGCGAGGGCCATGATGCGCTCGGCGTCGAGGCGGTGCTGCGCGGGCCCGATGGCAAGGAGCACGCCCGTCGGCGCATGGCCGACGCGGCTACGGGCCTCGACCAATGGGTCACCACCGTGACTCCGGACCATGAGGGCGACTGGTCGTTAACCATCGAGTCTTGGGGTGACCCGTGGGCCACGTGGTCACACCGTGCCGGCATCAAGGTGGCTGCCGGGATCGACATCGAGCTCGAG
>JBJTIQ010000271.1:0-2599 GCA_046095085.1 Actinomycetota bacterium
GTCTCGTCCTCGACCCGCTCCAGGACCGGGGGCTTCGACTTGAAGCGGGTCCGGCCGTCGACCTCCTCGGTGAGGCGGGCGATGGCCCGCTCCTGCGTGCGGCGGCGGGCCTTGTCGAGCGCCGCCTCGGTGTCCTTCGCCTGGGCCTACGAGTCGGCCTCCTCGGCGAGGGCCTCGATGTCGGCCGCGGTCATCCGCTCGTAGAGCACGCCCACGGTGGGCTTCTCGGAGAGATCGCGGATCGTCTCCTGGTAGGTCTTCGCCACGCGGCGGGCCAGGGCCGCGGCCTTCTCGCCGTCGTCCTTGGCCTGCAGGCAGGTGACGAACGACGTCGCCAGCCGGAGCACGTCCCACTCGAACGGCCCGGGATGGCTCTCGTCGAAGTCGTTGACGTAGAACACCAGGTCACGCTCTGGGGACGCGTAGATGCCGAAGTTGGACAGGTGGGCGTCGCCGCACAACTGCACGAGCAGGTTCGTGCTCTTGCGACCGCCGAGCGTGGCGGCCATCACGGCGGCGGAGCCCCGCAGGAGGGCCAACGGGCTGTGGGCCATGCGGGCATGCCGCAGCGGCAGGAGTTCGGCGATCCGGTTCTGCCCCTCCGTGTGGAGCGTGGCCACGATGTCGGGCCGACCGTCGCGGCTCGGTGGGTCGCCGAGCTGCTCGAGCGGCAGGTCCCGGGCCTGCTGCCGGCCGATCTCGATGCGGTCCTCGAGCGTGAGTCGGGCCGGTGTGTCGGCCGTGGTGCTTCCTGCCATGGACCCATCGTAGCGTCCGAACGGGCAAATCCAGCGGGGCGGCGGCCGGCCCCGGCTATGACGCGATCACGGCGAGGCGCAAAGACGACCTGCGCATAGGATGATTCGACGAGGAACCCTGCCATGGCCGACCCCGACGACGGACGCTCGCTCCGCAGCCACACCGCCGCGATCCGCCACCTCGACGCGGTGCGGGCCCGGGAGGTCGTGCAGCTCTTCCGTCGGCCGGCGGTATTGGACGACGCCTCCGCGGTGCGGGACGCACCTTGATGTTCGCCGGCTTGAGGTTGCGATGAATGATCCCTTGCTCGTGCGCGGCTTCGAGGGCCTTGGCGATCTGCTTCGCGATCGGCAGTACTTCGTCGATCGGCATTCCGGCCTGCCGCGCCGTAGCGCCCGGCGCGCGACGGCGGGCAATGCGCTCCGAGAGATCGTCGCCCTCGACCAGTTCCATCACCAGGGCCAGCGTGCCACCGGAGCGTTCAAGGCCGTAGATGGCCGCGATGTTGGGATGATTCAGGGCCGCGAGCGTCTTCGCTTCCCGCTCGAAGCGGGCAAGGCGCTCGGCATCCTGAGCGAACGCATCGGGCAGCACCTTGATTGCGACCTGGCGGCTGAGGCTCGTATCGGTCGCACGATAGACGGCGCCCATTCCGCCTTCGCCGATCGCCGCGATGATGTCGTAGACGCCGAGTCGAGTGCCGGGAGTGAGCGCCAAGTGCCCGAGAGTATAGCGGCTACGTGTGTGCGGACGTCACTCCTGATGCAACACGGATGGATCGCCACTGGCCGAGGATGATCCTGAACACCGCCTCTTCGCGTGGAGTGATCTCGCGTCGGATTGGTGTTGAACTCAGGGCTCCGACAGCGGCGTGACGATGGCGCTGGCCCATGAGACGACGGCCTTGGCGACCGCAACCGCCTTCTCGTACTCTTCGACGAGGACGGGTTCGGACGGCCCCGGATAACGTGCAGCAACAGCGTAGTCCGTCAGTGCTGACGCTTCGTGCACCTCCGTGGGAATGTCGACGCCCAAGTCGCGTCCGACGCAACCACTCGCGCGGATCCTCGGGGCTCCCGCCCTCAGGCGGCATACACTTCCCGACCTTCACGCATGGCCGGGCCGACGATCGTACCGACGCCATCCCTCAGCGATTCGACGTCGTCAGGCGTGACAACGACCACGTCAACCGAGGCGCGAATGCCGACGAGCGCGCGGTAGATGGTCTGGGCCAGCTGCCGCCGACTCGTGACGCTGCGCTTGATCACGAGGAAGTCCAGGTCGCTCTGTGGACCGGCCGTACCGCGTGCCGCCGATCCGAAGAGAATCACGCGATCGGGTTGGGCCACGGCCACGATGCGCTCGAGGGCCGCGTCAAGCGTCGTCATGCCGTCACTATACCGCGAGCGCTGACGCCGGGCCGCCTGCATCCCCTCGTCATGCGCGGGAGAGCCGGCAGCGCCCTGGCCACTCGCACCTTCTCGCACGCGGCGCTGCGATCGACTCGCCGAGGGCGTCGGTGTCGGCTCGGCGCACACGCACGAGCGCGTATGGCGAGGCGTGATGGCCGCCTTCGCCAATCGCCGCGATGATCGTAGACGCCGAGTCGAGTCCCGAGAGTCAGAGCCAAGTGGCCGGAACAACAGCAGGTGGGGTCATGCGCGCGAGACTACGGCGAACCACCGCGTCGTCGATGTTAACGGTCGCGGGGTCATCCCCCTTCGCGACCGCGCGACCTCAGTTCGGGCGTCCTTGCGGAAACCACTCAGTGGGACCGACCACGCCGCGGGCGGTCAGGCTCTCGACATCAGCGGCTGAGTACCCCAGCTCGGCGAGCACG
>JBJTIQ010000272.1:0-7852 GCA_046095085.1 Actinomycetota bacterium
CTGGGATCGCTCGCTCGCGATGTTCCACCGGCGACTGGACGGCCCCTTCTGACGATCGATGGGCCGTCGACCGATCGGCGGCCATGTCGTCGACGACCAGTGCTGGGAGCAGCCATGTCGTCGACGACAGGTGTCGGGGGCGGACGGGCCTCGTCCTCACGGGGGATCGCCCCCGATCATGACTGCACGTGCCCCCGGAGGGGATCGAACCCTCACTGGACCGGGTTTAAGCCGGATGTCTCTGCCGATTGGACTACGGGGGCACGCCAAGCCTAGGAGGCCTGCCCCCTCAGCGCGAACATGCGCAGCACGGGGGCGGCCGCGGTCGACGCCGCGTACGCCGAACTCGTGTCATCGAAGCCCTCGAGGATGTCCTGCATGGCGGTCATCGGCTTGCCGCGGCTGTTGAGGACGGGCTGGCCATTGCGCCGGAGCGGGATCTGGTCGTAGTTGCTCGCCGCGCGAACGACGACCATGGGCAGGGTCGTGCCGTTCTTCGCCGTCCAGCGCTCGACCGCGCTCATCCAGGGCACAGCCTCCATGGCGGAGAAGGCGACGATGTTGTCGGCGGACGCCCGGGGATTGACCTTGGCGCTACGCATGAGGGCGCTCATGTATTCGCGCGAGAGCATGTCCTCGGTGGCGCCATGCCAGAAGTTGTCGCCGGACACCTCGCCGCCGCAATCCTTGTAGGAGTAGAAAGTCGGGGCGCGCCACGTCTTGGGGTCCTTGTGGAAGCGGGCGATCTTCGCGGTGACGCTGTCCGGGCGCTTCGGCAGGACGACGTCCTTGGATGCGGCCAGCACCTCATCGGCGAGTGCGGGGTCGGCGACGACGAACTGGCGGACGTTGTCGAAGCCCGGCGCCACCTGCTTGCCCTGCGAGTCCACCATCTCCCACCAGCCACCGGACGGCGCGTAGATATTCGAGGGGGGAGTGCGACGGGCGGCCCAGTCGTTGACGTTGGAGAAGTGCAGGTCCCACGACCACGACAGGGTGCCCACGCACACGTCGCCGATCATGACCTCGGGGTTGCCCAGCACGCGTCCCGCCTTGTCGTACATCCCGCCGACGGCCGGGGTGGCCCCGCCGATGCCGGACCAGATGACTTCCTTGAGCGCCGAGGGATACCAGCCGAGCATCTCCTGCGTGCACGGTCCGGAGTTGCCGCCGCCCGTGCCGGTGACCGCGACGGTCACGGGCTGGCCGGAGAGCGTGCCTTCGACGACGGCCTGGCAGAACGCGGACTCGCTCGTGCGGTCGACCTTGTCCTTCAGTACGTCGAGGAAGGGCTGGGATTCGCCGTAGGTGCCGGCGGCGTCGCCGAAGGCGTTGAGGATCAAGGAGCGCTGGGGCGACGTTGCGATGACCTGGCTGGCACCGGCCGGTGCACAGGCGGCCACGAGTGCCACGGCGGATACGGCGAGGAGTGGGGTGTGCCAGCGCATGCGGTCTCCCGGGGTCGGCGGTGTTGTTCATCCTGGCAAATCGCCCCCCGGGGCGTCTCGACTTCTCAAGTGCTGCCCCCTGGGTTAACGTGGATGGGAACCCGGCGAGCGCCGGGTCCGACCCCAGGAGGACGGCACCATGCAGACCGCCAATCCGATCCTGTCCCGCATCGACCGCGACGCGGCCCAGGCCTCGGCGGCCCCCACCGGCCCCGGCTTCGCCTACGACGAGGGCCGCACCGCGGTCGTGTCGGCCCAGGCACCAGCCCCGGCGGCCACCGCCACCCACGAGGCCGGCATCTACGCCGGCGTCTCCCTTCCTGCTCCCCCCGGGCAGCGCGTCACGTTCGCCGACGTCATGGTCAAGAGCGCGATCATGTTTGGCCTCGCCGTAGTCGGCGCCTTCGCCGGCTGGATCCTCACCTCGGCCGCGCCCGGCATCGGCACGCTTGTCGTGCTCGTCGGCTGCATCGGCACGATCGTGCTCGGCCTCGTCAATGCCTTCAAGCGCCAGGTGAGCCCACCGCTCACGCTGCTCTACGCCGCGTGCTCAGGCATCTTCCTCGGCGCTGTCAGCTACTGGTACAACCAGCTCGCGCTGGCCTCCGACTACGAGGGGCTGGTCCTTCAGGCCGTCCTCGCGACCTTCACGACTTTCGGCGTCATGCTGCTGCTCTACGGCACCGGCATCGTCAAGGTGACCAACAAGTTCATCAAGTTCCTCACCGTCGCGATGGTGTCCTACTTCTTCATCGCCCTCGCCTCGCTTGTGGCAGCGCTCTTCGGCGTCGGCGGCGGCTGGGGCTTCTACGGCGTGGGCACGCTGGGCCTGCTGCTGTGCATCTTCGGCGTTGGTCTCGCCGCGTTCAGCCTCATGCTCGACTTCGAGGCGATCAAGCAGGGCATCGCAATGGGACTGCCCGAGCGTGAGTCGTGGCGCATGTCGTTCGGTCTTCTCGTCACGCTGGTCTGGCTCTACCTCGAGTTCCTGCGCTTCTTCGCGATCATCGCATCCGGTCGCGACTAGGCGCGCACATGAGTGAGGCGACCGCTCGAGTCGAACTCGAGCGCGTCGTCGACCGCCTGCGCTCGATGCCGCTGGGTCAGCTCGCCGCCCCGTGGCCCCCATACGCCAGCCGCGCTGAGGGGGCTCGAGCCCTTGCGCAGCGGCTCGCGGACACGGGCGCCCAGATCGGCGGCTGGGGGCCGCACCCGGTGCCCGATGCCGGCGACGCCGCGGTGGGCGACCAGGTCGCCGTCACCGGGTCCGACGTGCTGGACCTCGACCCGGAGGCGGGCGTCCTCGAGGCGATGGCTGCCGACCTGCGCGAGGTCCGCCTCAGCCTGTGACGTCGTCGGCCGTCGCGACGTCGGGGAGAAGTTCGCCCTCGCCGCCGAGGCGCCAGGCCGCGATCACCTCCGGCAGCAGCGCCTGTGCCGCAGCCTCGTAGCCCTGCGTCGACGGATGGAATCGGTCGCTGGCGAACATCACGTCGGGCCTCTCGTCGAATTCCGGGCCGAGCCTCGATCCGAGCATCACGGCGCGGCCGCCCTCCGCCACTGTCACCGCGGCCTGAGCCTGAGCCAGCAGCCGTGAACGCCTTCGCATGATGGCGCGCAGCGGCTGTGGCACCGGTTTGACGGTGCCAAGGTCGGGGCACGTCGCCATGACGACCTCTGTCCCGCCCTCGCGCAGGCGGCGTATGGCATGGCGCAATCTGCGCGCGGACAGCGGGCGGGGCACGAGATGGGTGATGTCGTTGGCGCCGATCATGACCACGGCAACGTGCGGCCGCGTCCACACTGCGCGATCGATCTGCGCGTCGAGGTCATTGGTCTGCGCGCCGACGACCGCGTGATTGCTCAAAGTCACGGTGCGCCCCGACACCTCCGCGAGCGCATTGGCCAGGATCGCTCCCATGGTGTCGCCGGGGGAGTCGGCACCGAGGCCCGCGGCTCCTGAGTCACCGAGGACCGCCAGTCGGATCGTCATCCCCGCACCGCGTCCGTAGCGGCCGTCGGCGTAGGGGGGCGCGCTGGTGCGGCGGCCGATGCGCCGCCGCGCCTGGAGTGCCTCGGCGGCGAGCAGGCCGGTGGCGGCAACGGCCGAGGCGGCAAGGGCCGCGGCGGCACGCGCGATGATCGGGCCGGGCGGCCTCATCGGCCCTTGGCGGCCGCCTTGCGGAGGAAGCCGCGCACGGCCTCGCGGGCGTTGTCGCGGATCTCCGGGCCGTGCGTGAACGCCGCGATTGCATAGTCGACCTCGCCGAGCACCTGGGCGGTCTGGACATTTTGCTTGAACGACGTGCAGAAGGCCTTGGTCGGCCAGGTCATCTTCGAGCGCATGTTCCAGATGGCGTCGCCCGTGATCAGGATCCCGGTGGACTCGTGCATCAGCGAAATGTGCCCCGGGGAGTGGCCGGGCGTGTGCATGATGCGCAGGCCGCCACCGACGGGCAGGAGGTCACCGTCGCGGAGCTGCTGCACCACGTCGCTCGGCGCGAATCCGCCGAAGGGCACCTTGGCAAACATGGCACCGAGTCGCGTCGACGTATCGCGCGGGGGTGCCTCGCCGGTCTCCACGAAGGGAACCTCGTCGACGTGCACGGTGACCCCGGCAACTCCCGTGCGCTTGACCATGTCTGCCGAGCCACCGGCGTGATCGCTATGGGCGTGGGTAAGGATGATCTGCTGCACGTCACCCGGATGCTTGCCGATCGCGGCGAGGCCGGCCACGATCTTCGCGGGCGCGCGCTTGATGCCGCAGTCGATGAGAGTGACCGAGCCGTCGTCGTTGACGAACGCGTAGGAATTGATGTAATCCCCCAGTGTGGGGAGCCTATGCACTCCCGGGGCGAGGGTGACGACAGGTGCCTTGCTCACACCCACAGACTAGGCTCATGGCCGTGCGCGTCGTCGACTCGGTCGTGGAACTCATCGGCAATACCCCGCTCGTGCGCCTGAGGGGAGTGACCGAGCCCGCCAAGGGCGACGGCTCTGCCGGCGCCACGGCGGGCCGCATCGCCTGCCCCGTCTATGCCAAGGTCGAATACCTCAATCCCGGCGGATCGGTGAAGGACCGCATCGCCACGCGGATGATCGAGACCGCCGAGCGCGAGGGCAAGCTCAAGCCCGGGGGCACCATCGTCGAGCCCACGTCGGGCAACACCGGCGTCGGCCTGGCGCTCGTCGCGCAGTCGCGCGGCTACCGCTGCATCTTCGTGTGCCCCGACAAGGTGTCGCAGGACAAGCAAAGCGTCCTGCGTGCTTACGGCGCCGAGGTCGTGGAGTGCCCCACCGCCGTCGACCCCGAGGACCCGCGCTCCTACTACTCCGTGAGCGACCGACTGGCCGCCGAGATCCCCGGCGCCTGGAAGCCCGACCAGTACTCCAACCCCGACAACCCGCGATCGCACTACGAGACGACGGGCCCGGAGCTGTGGGAGCAGACCGACGGTCGCATCACCCACTTCGTCGCCGGTGCCGGCCCCGGCGGCACGATCTCGGGCGTCGGCCGCTACCTCAAGGAGGTCAGCGGCGGTCGCGTGCGCATCATCGCCGCCGATCCCGAGGGCTCGGTCTATTCGGGTGGCACCGGCCGGCCCTATCTCGTCGAGGGCGTGGGTGAGGACTTCTGGCCGACCACCTACGACCCCACCATCGCCGACGAGGTCATCGCCGTCAGCGACAAGGACTCCTTCGAGATGACCCGTCGCCTCGCGCGCGAAGACGGCCTGCTCGTCGGCGGTTCGTGCGGCATGGCCGTGGTGGCTGCCCTCGACGTGGCCAGGCGTGCCGCCGCCGACGACATGGTCGTCGTTCTCCTGCCCGACTCCGGTCGCGGCTACCTCTCCAAGGTCTTCAACGACGAGTGGCTCGCCTCCTACGGATTCGGCGTTGCCGCCGATGGCCGCACGGTCGGCGACGTGCTGCGGGGCAAGACCGGCGAGGTGCCGCCCTTCGTGCACGCCCACCCGACCGAGACGATCCGCGAGGCGATCGACGTCCTGCGTGAGTTCGGCGTCTCGCAGCTGCCCGTCGTACGCGCGGAGCCGCCGGTCATGGCGGCCGAGATCGTGGGATCGGTCGTGGAGCGCGACCTGCTCGACGCGCTCTTCACCGGCAAGGCCGCGCTGGCCGACACGGTCGACCACCACATGTCGCCGAGGCTGCCCCAGGTGGGTGCGGGCGAGCCGGTCGCGGCGGCGATATCCGCCCTCGAGCTCTCCGATGCCGTGGTCGTGCTCGAAGACGGCAAGCCGGTCGGCGTGCTCTCGCGCCAGGACCTGCTCGGCTACATCGCCGGTTAGCGACGCCGACGCCTACGCCTTGAACCGACGCATCTCCTGCGGCCATCCGCACGCCTCGGCGATCCGCGTCGCCCACAGGACGGCCTCTGCTTCGTTGTCAACCTCGACGAGGGTCAGGCCGCCGACGAACTCCTCGCCCGGGGAGACCGGGCCTCGGCGGACGACGGGCGGCCCATCGGTCGGATCGAGGCTGTAGGCATCCTCGATCTCCTCCTCGAGCCCTCCCGCGAAGACGAGCACGCCAGCCGCCTTCATTTCCGCAACCACCGCCCTCGCCAGCGGTCCACGCGAGTCGTACCACTCCGCCGGGTGGTCGCCGACCCACTGCTGGTTGAAGTAGATGAGGTACTGCGGCATGGCGCGCCGATCACACGGCGGGCAGCGCGATGCCCGATGCTGAGTGGCAGCGGTAGCCGTTGGGCACCTTGTAGAGGTACTGCTGGTGGTAGCCCTCGGCGTAGTAGAACGGCCAGTCGCTCGCGGGCGCGACCTGCGTGGTGATCGCCGGATAGCCGCGCTCCGCCAGCAGTGGCGCGTAGGCCGACGCCGTGCGCTCGACCAGGTCGCGCTGCTCGTCGGTCGTCCAATACACCGCGCTGCGGTACTGCGTGCCGACGTCGTTGCCCTGGCGGTAGCCGCTCGTGGGATCGTGCTGCTCCCAGAAGTGACGCAGCACGTCGTACGTCGAGATCTCGCTCTCGCGATAGGCGACGAGCACGGCCTCGGTGTGGCCGGTGCGCCCCGTGCAGACCTCCTCGTAGGTCGGATGCGGGGTGTAGCCACCCTGGTAGCCGACGGCGGAGGTGTAGACGCCGGGAAGCCGCCAGTAGATCTCCTCCGAGCCCCAGAAGCAGCCCATGCCGAGGTAGATCACCGACAGGTCGGCGGGCCACGGCTCGACCGGCAGATTGCGGATCGGGGTGCCGAGGACCGCGTGGTTGGCCGGGATCTCGAAGGGGTACTCCGGGCGCCCGGGGAGTGCGTCGTCAGGGGTGACCATGCCCGACTTGGCGGACGAGAAGAGGAAGCCCATGGGGTGAGTATGCCGCTTGTGCCCACGGAGCGCTGCTGGGAGCATCACCCCATGACGACTCCTCTCACACTCTCCGCCGAGTGGCTGGCCCCCGGCTCAGTCGCGACCGTGAGCGCCACCATCGAGGCGTCCCTCGCCCAGCAGGGCGGGCGCGTCCAAGGGCTTGATGCCGACTTCGGCAGCGCGCTCAAGATGAGACTCATTGGCACGTTGTTCTCGGGCACCGAGGACAACCTGCCCTTCCACCTCCACGTCGACGTGCGGCCGGGCCCGGCAGCTGCGGAGACGCTCGTACGCGCGGAGATGCGCTCGACCGAGGGCTTCTACCTCTTCAAGTTCGCCTATGTCGACACGCAGTACCGCGAGCGCTTCGATGCCGTGACCGGTGCCCTTCGGTCGGCGACCGGAGAGGTCACCTCCTAGGCTCATCCCATGACCTCGTGGGAGACGGCAGGCTTCGAGACCCGGGCCATCCATGCCGGGCAGGAGCCCGATCCGCAGACCGGTGCCGTCGTGCCGCCCGTCTACCAGGTCTCGACCTATGCCCAGGACGGCGTGGGTGGACTCCGCGGCGGCTACGAATACTCCCGCAGCGGCAATCCCACGCGCACGGCGCTCGAGGAGTGCATGGCCTCGCTTGAGGGTGGCGCTCGCGGACTCGCCTTCGCCTCCGGCCTCGCGGCCGAGGACACGCTCCTGCGCACGGTCTGCGCGCCCGGCTCGCACGCCATCATCGGCAATGATGCCTACGGCGGCACCTACCGGCTCTTCGCCCGCGTCGCCGAGCCGTGGGGGCTGGAGCACACGCCCGTCGATCTCACCGACATCGATGCGGTACGTCGCGCGGTCCGACAGGGCAGCACGCGCGTGGTCTGGGCGGAGACACCGACCAACCCGCTGCTCACCGTCGTCGACATCGCCGCCCTGGCGGAGGTGGCTCACGAAGCGGGCGCCCTGCTCGTCATCGACAACACGTTCGCCTCGCCCTACCTGCAGCAGCCGCTGGCTCTCGGAGCAGACATGGTGGTGCACTCCACCACCAAGTACCTCGGCGGCCACAG
>JBJTIQ010000273.1:0-8550 GCA_046095085.1 Actinomycetota bacterium
ACCTGCGATGACAGTCGCGTGCGCCCGTCGTACATCGTCAGCAGGACGGCCCCGATCCGCAGTTGGGGGTTGAGGTGCTTCTTGACGAGGTCGACCGTGCGCAGGAGTTGGGAGACCCCCTCCAGGGCGTAGTACTCGCACTGGATGGGAAGCAGGAGCTCCTGGGCGGCCACCAGGGCATTGAGGGTGAGCAGCCCGAGGCTGGGCGGGCAGTCGACGATGACGAAGTCCAGCGGGCGGCCCTCCCGGGCCTCATGGGCTTCGAGGTAGGCCTGGATGGCGCGGTCGAGGCGCCCCTCACGGGCCACGAGGGAGACCAGCTCGATCTCCGCTCCGGCCAGGTCGATGGTGGCCGGGGCGGCCCACAGGTGGCCGTTGCCCTCTTCGCAGCCGCGGACGATGTCGGCCAAGGGGAGGTCCTGGGTCAGCACCTCATAGGTGCTCGCCACCCCGCTGTGGTGCTCCAAGCCCAGGGCCGTCGAGGCATTGCCCTGGGGGTCCAGGTCGATGACCAGCACCTGGCGGCCCTGGGTAGCCAGGGCGGCAGCCAGGTTGACCGTGGTCGTGGTCTTGCCAACCCCGCCCTTCTGGTTGGCGACCGCCAGGACCCGTGTCACTCAGCGGCTCTCGGATCGGGGAGCCGAGGGGACCCCGGGGGCCAGCCCAGTCCGGTGATGGGCGTTTCACGGGAAACATCCGCGGGCTCGGTTTCACGTGAAACGGGCCAACCGAGTCCGGTCATGGGGGTGGTCACGGACACATTCTGCACGGCGTACGCGCGGTCCGACAGGGGAGCGGCAGAGTTGCCGGCGACTGGACGCACCCTTCTGACGATCGGTCGGCCGTCCGTGGCCGCCTGTCACACGGCAGCGTCGGTCCGCCGCACCGCCGCGTCGCTACGCCGCAACGCCGCAACGCCGCGCGAGCGTTCTCGCTGGGCGATCTGGACACCGCCGTCGACCGATCGGCGGCCATTTCGTCGACGACCGGTGCTGGGAGCAACCACTTCGTCGACGACCGACAATGCTGGGGTGAACCTGTGGGGAACCTGCTCCACGAGCAACTTAGGTAAGCCTAACTAAACATCTCCCACAACGGCGGGACCGCTCGCCCTTAGCATCCGGGCGTGGACTACCGCGGGATCGTGCTCATCGAAGCAGCGATCCTGTTGGGTGCCATCGTCCAGGGCACGGCCGGCCTGGGCTTCAACCTCACCGCCGCACCCATCGTCAACGCGATCATGCCCGGACCGCAGTCGGTCGGGCTCATCAACCTGTGCGCATTCCTGCAGAACGCCGTAATGCTCGCTCGCGAGAGAGGCCGAGTGCGGTGGGAGGTCTTCCGCGTCCTCGGCCCCGCCCTCGCTGTCGGCGTGCTCATCGGCTTCGGCATGGTGCGACTCATTCCCATGGCCCTCATGCCCATCCTCGTGGCACTGTCGGCGCTGCTCTCCCTCGTCAGCCTCATCGCCTGGCGTGCCGGATCGGGCGTGGTCGCGGGCGCCACGGCGGGCGTGTGGAGCGGGGCCATCAACACTTACGCCGGCGTGGGCGGGCCACCCGTCGCGTCGTACCTGATCAGCCAGGGCTGGCCGCACGGCGACTTCGTGCGCACCCTGCAGTTGGTCTTCATCGGCATCGACATCGTGAGCCTGCCGATCCTCGGCCTTCCCGCCTTGCCCTGGTGGTTCTACGCCGTCGCCGTGGGCTGCTTGCTCGTCGGCACCGGGGTCGGGGCTCTCCTGCGGCGACGACTCACCCAGGAGCAGGCCATGCGCATGTCGCGCATCGTGATCGCGGTTTCCGCGGTGGTGTCGCTGGGCTACTCGGCGGTCACGCTGCTGACCTAGCGCGCCTTGCGCGCGCGCACCACCGTGGTCGGCGGGTCGACGATCCCCTCGCCGCACAGGACGATCTCCACCGACTCGATACCGAGCTTCTCCAGCACACTCCGTGACGCGTCGACCTCGTCAGCGGCAGACTGCCCCTTCAATGCGAGGAGTTCGCCACCGGGCTTGAGCAGTGGCACCGTCCAGCCAGCGAGCTTGCCGAGGGCGGCAACGGCCCGCGCGGTCACGACGTCCCCGCGCAACGAGCCTTCGCTCGCGCGTCCGCGCACGACGTCTTCGGCCCGAGCCCGCACCACGCTGACCCGGTCACCCAGGCCTAGCGATGCGATCGCCTCGTCGAGGTATGTCGCCCTGCGCTGCAGCGACTCCAGGCAGGTGAGGGTGATGTCGGGGCGCACGATCGCCCACACCACGCCGGGGAGTCCCGCACCCGAACCCACGTCGATGACGTGCGCGCCCTGCGGCACGAGGGGTGCGACAACGGCGCAATTGAGCAAATGACGGTCCCATAGGCGCGGCACCTCGCGAGGTCCGAGGAGCCCGCGCTCGACGCCCGCGCCCGCGAGGAATTCGGCGTAGGACTGCAGTCGCTCACGCGTCTGATCGTCGGAAGCGACCGATGCCACCTCCGCCGGAGCCGGGGGAAGCTCGCCGACGCTCATGGGGATGTCAGGAAGCGCGTACGACGATGCGCCGATCGGGGTCGACGCCCTCGGACTCGCTGACGAGACCGGCATTCGTGACCACGTCGTGGACGACCTTGCGCTCGAAGGCGTTCATCGCTGCGAGACGCACCGACTCGCCGGTGGACTGAACCTCCTCGATCGCCGCCTGCGCGATCTGCTCGAGCTCCTTGCGACGACCGAGTCGATGACCCGCGACGTCAAGCATGAGCCGCGACCGGTGGCCGGTCGCCTGCGCAGCGGCAAGGCGGGCTAGGTCCTGCAGCGCATCGAGCACCTCGCCATCGGTGCCGACCAGCGTCTGCAGCTCGCCCTTGGTCACCTCAACGATCGAGACCTGGGCGCGATCCCCCTCAACATCGATGTCGATGTCACCATCGAGGTCGCAGATGTCGAGCAGTCCCTCGAGGTAATCCGCTGCTGCGTCCCCCTCCTTCTCAAGCAGGTCCGCCGGCGGAGCCTCCTTCTCGGTGGCCTCGGTCGTCTCGGTCTCGGTGCTCACGTCGATGATCCCTTCGTTGCGGCCCCGCCACCGGAGGAGCCCTTGCCGCGCTTGCTGCGCGGCACCTTCTTTGGCTGTACACGCACGGGCGCCACCGGCGCCTCCTCCTGCGCCGTCACCTCAGGCGCGGGCGCGGGGCCGGCCTTGCGGGCCGCCTTCTCCGCCTTGCGCTTCTCCCACGCGTCGTAGGCCGGCGTGCCGGGCTGCGGGTTGTTGCGGATGACGTAGAACTGCTGGCCCATCGTCCAGAGGTTGGTGGTCAACCAGTAGATGAGCACGCCCATCGGGAAGTTGATGCCGCCGACGGCGAAGATGACCGGGAAGACGTAGAGCAGGATCTTCTGCTGGCGCACCATCGGGTTGTCGGGCGCGGAGTTCTTCACGATGAGCTGGCGCTGCGTGAGGAACGTCGTAGCCGTCATGAAGATGATGAGGATCATCGTGAGGATCTGGGTATGGATGGGCGAGAAGCCGCCCGCGATGAGGTTTTCGTTGTTGGCGCCCATGAAGTAGCCGTAGAGCGGCACGTCCCAGATCGACGCCTCGTGCGCCTGGGGCAGGAGCGCGGCGTACTGCTCCCATGCGAAGACGCCGGGCGCGGTGTAGTTGGGGTCGTCGGGGTTATACATCGCGATGCCCTGCAGCACGCGGAAGAGGGCGAAGAAGATGGGGGCCTGCAGCAGGATCGGCAGGCACGACGCAAGCGGGTTGGTGCCCGTCTCGCGATAGATCTTCATCATCTCCTGCGACTGCTTCTCGCGGTCCCCGGAGTACTTCTTCTGGATCTCCTTGATCTTGGGCTGGATGATCTGCAGATTGCGCTGCGCCTTGATCTGCTTAACGAACAGCGGGATCAGCAGGATGCGGATGACGATGACCAGCCCGACGATCGAGAAGGCCCAGGTCCACCCGCTCGCGGGGTTGAGTCCGATCAGGGTGAAGAGCGCGTGGAACTGCACCAGGATCCAGCTGACGCCGGTCCCGATCCAATCGATGATGAACACGCGCGCTCCGGGGATGGGAAGGCGGCACTGCGCCGCCCAAGAAGGGTATTAGGCGGGGCCGCCCGCCGCATGCGCCGGGGTCCTCGGACGCCCGTCCGGCAGGATGTCGGGCCGCCAGTGACCGTGCGTGGGCACGGGGTCGAGGCCGCCCGGTGTGAAGGGATTGCAGCGCAGCACTCGCCAGACGGCGAGCGCGAACCCCTTGGCTGCCCCATGCACCTGCAGGGCCTCGAAGGCATACGCCGAGCAGCTCGGGTGGTAGCGGCAGGTCGGCGGCAGGATCGGCGAGATGGTGTGGCGATACCCCCACACGAGGCCGATCAGCAGCCATCGGAACGGCGTACCAAGGATCCATCCGATGCGGGCTAGGCCCGAGCGGTCGTTGGGTGGCACGGGGTCGACCTGCGCATCTGCCACGACGACGATGGAGGGGGCCGATGGCGTCGGAACGTCGTCCGTCCGCTGTGCGCGGGCGAGGGCCGACTCAAGATCGCGCTTTAAGTCCTGGCTCGACGTGGACGCCGCTTCTGGCAGCGCGCGCACCACGACCCGACTGCCAGGCGGGAGTTGGTCAAGCAGAGGTGGCATCAGCGCGCGGAGCCGGCGTACGACCTCGTGACGCCTGACGGAGTTGCCCACTGTCTTGCCGACGGCGAAGGCCGCCTGCGCGGGGCTGTGCGGCGACTCCGGGTCAAGCAACAGGTGCACGACGAGGGCACCGCGCCGAGCGCGCACGCCACGGCGAATCGTCTCGGAGATATCCGAGCGACGGGAGATGCGGTAGGGCGCCGGCAGCACGTGGGCCTACGGCGTTGGTCGGCGACTAGGCCGACAGTCGATCGCGACCCTTGCCGCGACGGGCGGCGAGGATGGCGCGGCCGGCGCGGGTGCGCATGCGCGCGCGGAAGCCATGCGTGCGCGCCCGACGACGGTTGTTGGGCTGATAGGTGCGCTTCGACATGGTCTCTCCTGGGTGCGATGCCCTTCGAACAGGGCCCTATGAGGGTACAGAGGCTCCCCCGATGGATCAAATGCGGGGCGTGGAGACGCGTTCTGCGATACTCCCCGAACCCCTGGAACTTTGGAGGGACGATCATGGGCCGTCGCCTGCTTTCCGCGCGCCGCCGTCTCATGAATGCCCGGCGGCCCAGGGTCACCGTGCTTCCGGCCCCCGCAGGCGTGATCACCGAGTGGGACGTACCCGTTCCCGTCCGCGACGGCACCCTCCTGCGCGTCAATGTCTTCCGTCCGGACACCCCTGGCCCGGTGCCCGTGATCATGTCGGCGCACCCCTACGGCAAGGACCACATCCCGGCCAACACCCGACGCGAGAGCGTCAGTGGTCAGTACCACGCGTTCCCCCAGCCGCACCCCATCCAGTTTTCGGAGTGGACGAGTTGGGAGGCCCCGGATCCGGCGTCCTGGGTTGCCCAGGGATACGCCGTGGTCAACGCCGACCTGCGCGGAGCGGGTACCTCCGAGGGGACGGGCGAGCTCCTGTCCCGGCAGGAGGCCCAGGACTACCACGACCTCATCGAGTGGGCGGGCACTCAGACCTGGAGCACCGGCAAGGTCGGCCTCCTCGGCGTCTCCTACCTCGCCATCAGCCAGTACGGCGCTGCCGCCACCCACCCACCGCACCTGACCGCGATATGCCCCTGGGAGGGCTTCAGCGACGTCTACCGCGACTTCGCCTATCCCGGCGGCGTGCGCGAAGACGGCTTCTCCATCATGTGGAGCGCCATCACCGACCGCGAGACGCGGATGCGGGAGAAGATCCGGCCGCAACTCGTGGCGAACCCCGAAATCGGTGATTGGTACGCCGTTCACACGCCGCGCCTCGAGGACATCGAGGTGCCCATGCTGGTCTGCGGCAGCTTTTCCGACCACAACCTGCACTCGCGAGGGTCCTTCGAGGCATTCCGCCGCGCGACTTCCCCGCAGCGCTGGCTCTACACGCATCGCGACGGCAAGTGGGCGGCGTTCTACTCCCGTGAGGCCTTTGCCACACAGCTTCGCTTCTTCGACCACTTCCTCAAGGGTGACGACAACGGCTGGAACGCCGTACCGCCTGTGCGCTTGGCGATCCACGATCACGGGCCTGATCCCGTCGCCGTCACGGCCGAGAGCGCATGGCCACCGCCCGACGTCGTGTGGACCGACCTCTCGTTGGATCTACGCGATCACCGCATGACGCTCGATGCCGTTCCTGTCCCGGAATCCGACGGCTTCTCGCTGACTAACGGGGACCTGCGACTCACCTGGCAGGCACACCGGGACACCGATCTCATTGGGCCGATGGTGCTGCGCCTCTGGGTTGGCCTCGAGGACACATCCGACGCTCACCTCTTCGTGGGTGTGCGCAAGATCCGCGACGGTGGCGAAGTCGTCTTCGAGGGGTCCTACGGATTTGGTTTCGACATGATCACCATCGGGTGGCAGCGCGTCGCACTTCGCACGCTCGATCCCGCGCTCAGCACCCCATGGCTTCCGGTGGGCGCGTTCGATGAGCCGCAACCGGTGCGGCCGGGGGAGATCGTGCCACTGGACATCGCGCTACTCCCGCAGGCGACCCGCATGCGTGCAGGTGATTCACTGCGACTGGAGATCCGCGGGCATTGGCACTACGCGCGCAACCCACTCACGGGCCAATTCCCCGCCGGCTATCGGAAGAGTCCCGCGGGTCGGTGCATCGTGCATGCGGGGGGCGACTACGACTCGCGCCTCATCGTCGGGATGCGCGACGTGCGCGACGAGCCCGCGTGGCCGGTCACTCCCTGAGAAGTGGCGCATCCAAGCACCCCGCGCCACGATCCCGGGCGCGACACGCCGTCCCTATCCACATCCATTCCACCCCGCTATTGAGTCATCCACAGATACAGGGCTAGGGTCGCCAGACATGCGCTGATTCCTCAGCGCGCGAGCCGTTTCACGTCCCGCGAAACGTTATCCACATCTGTGGACAACCTTGTGGGAACCGTGGGACGAGCGTGACAACAGGGGAAGGAGACGCCGTGGAGACCACCGTTGAGCTGACAGAGGTGTGGACCCTTGCCCTCGACTCCCTCACCGACGGGTCGCTGACCCCGCAGCAGCGGGCATTCGTCTCCCTGACCCGCCCCCTTGGCCTGGTCGAAGACACCGCCCTCATCGCGGCCCCCAATGACTTCACCAAGGACGTGCTCGAGACACGCCTTCGGCCCGTGGTCACCGCCGCGCTTTCGGCGCAACTCGGCCGCGACGTTCGCCTCGCCGTCACCGTCGATCCCGGCATCGCTGCCACGTCCGATGAGGACGAGGTCGATGCGCTCGCGGATGCGACGTACCAGGAGGAGCTGCCCGATCTCGAGCCTGAGCCCCCTGTCGACCGCCCCGGCAGCGGGTCGCCCGGATCGCGTGCCGAAGACGGCCGTCTCAATGCCAAGTACACCTTCGACACCTTCGTCATCGGCTCGTCCAACCGCTTCGCACACGCCGCGGCCATCGCGGTCGCCGAGCAGCCAGCCAAGGCCTACAACCCTCTGTTCGTCTACGGAGGCTCCGGGCTGGGCAAAACCCACCTGCTGCATGCCATTGGGCACTACGCGCGCACGCTCTACAAGGGCACACGCGTGCGCTATGTCAGCTCGGAGGAATTCACCAACGAGTTCATCAACTCCATCCGCGACGACAAGGCCGCGGCCTTCCAGCGCCGCTATCGCGACGTCGACGTGCTCCTCGTCGATGACATCCAGTTCCTGTCGGGCAAGGTGCAGACGCAGGAGGAGTTCTTCCACACGTTCAACACGCTTCACAACGCCAATAAGCAGATCGTCATCACGTCTGACCTCGCGCCCAAGCAGTTGCAGGACTTCGAAGACCGCATGCGCTCGCGCTTCGAGTGGGGTCTGACCACCGACGTCCAGCCCCCCGACCTCGAGACCCGCATCGCCATCCTTCGCAAGAAGAGCGCCCAGGAGCGTCTGCAGGCACCCCCGGACGTGCTCGAGTTCATCGCATCCAAGGTTTCCAACAACATCCGTGAGCTGGAGGGTGCGCTTATTCGCGTCACGGCGTTCGCCTCGCTCAATCGCGCACCCGTCGACCTCGCGCTGGCTGAGCTCGTGCTCAAGGACCTCTTCCCAACCGATGCCGGACCGGAGATCACGGCGGCCCAGATCATGACGACGACCGCCGCCTACTTCGGGGTCAGCGTCGATGACCTCTGCGGCACATCGCGCTCGCGGGTGCTGGTGACGGCCCGGCAGATCGCGATGTACCTGTGCCGCGAACTCACCGACCTATCGCTGCCCAAGATCGGCCAGGCATTCGGCGGCCGCGACCACACGACCGTCATGCACGCCGACCGCAAGATCCGCCAGCTCATCGGCGAGCGCCGCAGCCTCTACAACCAGGTCGCCGACCTCACGGCCCGCATCAAGTCCCAGTCCCGCGGCTGACCGCACCCCCTCTTCCTGTGTTGAGTGGCGGGGGTTTGTGGACACCCCCGCGGGTGTGCGCGCACCACCACCC
>JBJTIQ010000274.1:0-2864 GCA_046095085.1 Actinomycetota bacterium
CAAGGTCGGCGAGTTCGCTCAGGGTGCAATCGGTGGGGTCTTCCGCTTCATCAAGAAGACACCACCCAACGTCGTCGACTCGGTCGTCGGCTTCAACGACACCGCGGCCGAGATGGTGGGCAAGCGCTGGATTCCGCTCACGCTTACCAACGTCCTGGCGCAACTGGCGCCCATTCTCGTGATCATCGCTGCCCTGCGCGGGGTCGGTGCCGAGGGCATCACGGTGCTGGAGATCTTCGCGGCGTTCTCGGTCGCACTCGTGCTGACGACGGTGCCCCTCGCCCCCGGCGGAGCCGGCACGGTCGACGCCGCTCTCATCGGCATGCTGGTGGCGTTCGGTGCCGACTACTCCGAGGCGGTTGCGGCCGATGTCATCTGGCGGGCCTTCTGCTTCCTGCCGCAGATGCTGACCGGGTGGATCGCTGTCGGTGTCTTCGCCGTGCAACGTCGAATGGCAGCGCGCCGGACCGCGCACCCTGCGGGGTAGGCGTGGCCTGGAGGGTTGTCGCTGTCGTGGCAGCCGTGGCCATCGTGGTCGCGTACGCCGGTCTCTCTGGCGTGTGGGTGTCCACCAACGCCGGGTGGTACCTCTCGCTGCCTCGGCCCTCGTGGCAGCCTCCCGACCCTGTCTTCGGTCTGGCGTGGGCCTACAACTTCACCATCCTGGCCATCGTCGGTGTGGTGCTCTCGTTGCGGATGCTGCCGCTGCCGCTCATCGCCTACCTAGTCGCATTCGCCACGTCGGTCACGGCCGCCATCCTGTGGGCCTGGCTCTTCTACGTTCCGCACCACCTCGTGGCGGCGGCGCTGTGCCTGTCGGTGTGTGCACTGCTGACCATCGCGATGGTGGTGCTCGCCTGGCGCGAGGCGTGGTGGTGCGGTGCGCTCCTGCTGCCCTACCAGGCCTGGCTCGTCGTCGCCTCCAGCCTGTCGTGGGGATACGTCGTACTCACGAGGAGTTAACCCACCCACGCGGGTGGCGCCGTGGTTGCTTTCGAGTCGCATCAGCACGGCGGGCACGGCTACGGTCAGTGCATGCCCGCTATCGCTTCCCGCATGACCGCGCTCGCGCTCATCACCGCCGGCCTGCTCATGGTTGCGGGATGTGCTTCCGGCGACGACGAGGTCGCGCCCGCCGAGCCCTCGACCACGATGTCGATGTCGACGCCGACGCCGAGCGCGAGTCCGAGTGCGACGTCGAGCCCGGGCTCCAGCGCAGCTACTCCGAGCGACGCTAGCGATGCGGCAAGCCCGTCTGCGAGCCCTGCGGCGGTCGATCCGGCATACACGGTGGCCGACGCTATCGTCGATCAGCTCAACGCCATCCCTCCCGCGGCGCTGACATCCGAACTCGTCACCATCGCCGTGAGCCCACAGCTGCGGCAGGTCGCCTCCCAATACGGGGTCACCACCGGGATAGACGTCAGGGGCGCCGATGTCAGCATCAGCGTCGAGAGCGAGCGACTGGTGTGCCGGGTGACGGTCGCCGATCCCCCGGAGACAACGCTGGCGCTGTCGTGCAAGAAGCGGCGCTGACCTAGGACACGACGCCGTAGCGGTGTCGCATGACAGCCGCGATAGCGGCATCGAGGTGCGCACCAACGAGTTCGGGTCCATCACCCAGGGGCCTGCCCATGATCAGCAGGGGCACGACCTCTCCGGTGGCGCCGTGCTCCGGCGGGGCGTAGTCCGCGACGGGCAGCAGTCGCACGGCATTGCGCTCGTAGAAAGCGATGCGTCGTACATGCTCCGCGTGGCCGGGCTCGCCCGCCGGATCCTCGACGTCGAGCAGGAGTGCGGTGCGGCCCTGGCGAGTGAGTCGATCCACTAGGCCGGCAAGCAGCCGCGCTCCGTAGCCAGACCCCCGGCGCACGGAGTCGATGGCGAAGTAGCGCACAAACGTGAAGGACGTGTCGCCGAGATGCCGGATGAGCGCGAAGCCCGCGGGGCCGCCATCCTCGAGCACGAGGAGTTCCTCGTCGGCTCTGTGCCCGCTGATGCTCGACCAGTCGGCGCGCACGGATGCGGGGAACGATGTCTCGTAGATGCGGCGCACCGCATCGTCATGTCGCGCGGCATCGAAGGCGACCAGCGGCCCTGGATGATCGAGCTGAGGGGAGGGCGGCGAACCCTCGGCTGACAGGTCGGACGAGCGGCCAGCCTGCGGGTCGATCCAGGCCGACGTATCTGAGTCCCACGTGTGCCCCGGGACGATCTCCTTCTTGGCGACGCGCTCGGAGGGCGTGCGCGGCAGGTCATCGCGCACCTCCCAGTAGCGCGGCACCTTGAATCGCGCGATGCGATCCAGGCAGTGCGCTCGCAGTTCCGGCACGATCTCGGGCGCGTCGTGATCGTCGGTGAGTACGACGTACGCCTTCACCTCTTCGCCGCGTATCTCATCAGGCACGCCCACGACGGCCGCGAGACGGACGGCCGGGTGCGACACGAGGGTGTCCTCGACCTCGCGCGCCGCGATGTTTTCGCCGGAGCGGCGTACGACGTCCTTCACGCGACCGACGAGCCAGATGTAGCCGCCCTCGTCCTGTCGCGCGAGATCGCCCGTGTGCATCCAGCCCCCGCGGAAGACGTGAGCCGTGGCCTCAGGGTTGTCGTCGTATCCGGCCATCATCCCCGCTCCCCGCAGTGCGAGCTCGCCGATGGAACCGGCAGGGAGGGGTCGGTCATCGGCATCGACGATGCGCGCCTCGCGACCGGGCTTGGCACGGCCGATGGTGCCGGTGCCGACGCACTCGTCATGGTCGTCGTCGGTGACGTGGATGTCGCCGCCTGTCTCCGTCATGCCGAAGACCTCGAACCACGGCACGCCCCAGCGCTCTTCGAGCTCGGCATGACGCGCGGGCGGG
>JBJTIQ010000275.1:0-5946 GCA_046095085.1 Actinomycetota bacterium
GAGAACGATCACCCGCGACTGATCGGCCTCTGCGCGATCGAAGGCTTCGAGGATCCCATCGACGAGAGCGGGCGTCACCGCGTTGAGACGCCGTGGCCGATTGAGGCGGATGACGCCGACGCTGTCGCCCTGCGACTCGTAGTTGACCTCCATGCAGGGAGGCTATCGCGCGGTGGTCCGCGCGCGAAGGCCTAGCCGTACCAGACGAGCGGGCAGCGCACCTCGGACTGCGGGAGCTTGAGTTTGGTGAGGTAGCGCGTGATCGGCTCGTGGACGCATGAGGTGGTGCGCCCGTAGATGATGTGGTGGGTGCCGCCATAGCGGACGAGGCCGGCGCCCGTGAATGCCTCGGCCATTTCGAGAGCAGCCGACCAGGGGGTGCGGTTGTCGGCGATGGAGTTGGCGATGAGCGGCGGGGTGCTCAAGGCGATGGGCACCGTGATCTGGCCGAGCGGCCGGCCAAGGGACGGCAAGCCGGCGCACTGGGCGCCTTCGCGCAGGGCCGACTGGGCCACCGGAACGCCGCCGGTGCGAAAGCCCTCCTCGGCAATGGCGGTGAGTTGGTCGATGCTCGGACGGTCGGGCATGTCGGCGCAGTTGACGTAGGTGTAATGCGGGTCGAACCAGGCGCTTGCGCGAGCTGCGCGCTCGATAGAGCGGGAAGACCGCTTGGAAGCAGCGTCGTACAGCCTCTCGATGAGATAGCGTGCGCTGCTCCAGGTGGTCTGGAAGGAAGCCCACTGGATGATGTTGTAGCCGGCTTCCCAACGGTTGAGGCGGCCACCTTCGTAGGGCAGCGTCTTGGCGTCGAGCGTGCTGAAGACGACCGCATACTTGCGCCGGTATTCGGGCCCGAAAGCGTCGAGCATGGTGTTGATGGCGGCGGGGTCGTCCCAGGTGTGCTCACGGGACCATAGCTCGATCGTCGAGACCGGTGAGATGACTCCGTCGAGCAGGAGGGCGCGTATGCGGCCGGGGAAGTACTGCGCGTAGGCACGGCCGACGGTCGACCCATAGCTCATCCCCCAGAACGTCAGTGTCTCCTCGCCCAGCGCCTCGCGGAGGGCGTCGACGTCGTGCACGATCTGCCAGGTGCCGACGTAGGGAGCGGTGTCGCGGTTGAGCTTCAGGCAGGTGGCCGCGGTCGCTGCCTGGGCCTTCACGTATTTGGTGACCCACGCCTTCCAGTCGACGGGGCCGGTGGGCGGAGCATGCGGCGACTTGCCGTTGCACCCGCTGATGGCCGGTTGCGACATGCCCACGCCGCGTGGATCCCAGGCGACGAGGTCGAAGCGTTCGCGCACCTTGGTCGGCAGCAGGCCGTAGACCCAGGAGATGTTGCTCAGCGCCGTGGACCCCGGGCCGCCGGGGTTGAAGGTGAGCACTCCGATGCGCTTGCCGGGACTCGAGGCCGGGATCCGTGCCACGGCGATGTCGTAGGTGCCGGCGACCTTCTTCGACCCCCAGTCGCGAGGGACCACAAGCGTGGAGCAGCGTGCGGTGCTCGGCATCGACGATCCGCACGACCGCCAGTTGAGGGCCGGTGGCGTGTAGGGGATCGCCGTGGGGGCGCTGGCCGCCAAGGTGGCAGGAATCGTGGTCGCGGTGCGCGAAGCCGACGATGCCGAGACAGGGGGAGCATCGCTTGACGGCACGAGGGCCTGTGAGGGGGGAGCGGATAGCGCGAGGCTGGCGCATCCGACGATGGTCAGCGTGAGGGCGCGGCGCACTCGATCATGCTAGGTGCTGGGCGTCGCCGATGACGCCCTGAGCGGTGAAACCCTGACGCGAGCGTGCACGTGTGTCGGCGACACGCCGAGTTCGGCAGGCACAAGCACACACTCGGCGCAGGATGATAGGTGTACCGTGGTGCCATGAGTGACAACGACGCACGTCATGCCGCGGTCCAGCGGTTGCAGCGCAAGCGCGGCTTCATGAACTACGTGGTGGGCGCGATTGGCATCTCCATCCTTATGGTGATCATCTGGTTCCTGAGCGGTCGCGGCTACTTCTGGCCGATGTGGGTCATGGGCGGCTTTGCCATCGGACTGATCTTCATGGGGATCGGGGTATTCACCAACAAGCCGATCACCGAAGACGAGATCCAGCAGGAGATGAAGAAGGGCTCCTAGGTAGCCTCTCGACATGAGCCCGCTGGTGGTCGCGCATCGCGGCGCCAGCGGCTACCTGCCCGAAAACACGCTGGCCGCGGCGGCACTTGCCCATGGTCAGGGGGCCGATGCCGTCGAGTGCGATGTCGTCCTCACCAAGGATGGCCACGTCCTCGTCAATCACGATCTATGGCTCGACGAGGTCAGCGACGTCGCGCGTCGATTCCCGGGACGCGCGCGCGACGATGGCCACTTCTACGCCCTGGACTTCACTCTTGACGAGATCTTGACCCTTGAGGTCACCGATCGCTATCGCGTCGAAGATGGCCGAGAGGTCCCGGTCTTCCCCGATCGCTTCCCCCTCTGGCAATCCGACTTTCGCTTCCACACCCTCCGATCGCAACTGGAGTTGATCCGTGGACTGGAGCGCAGCACCGGTCGCTCCATGGGTGTCTTCGTCGAGTTGAAGACCCCCTGGTGGCACGAACGCGAGGGAGTCGACCTTGTGCGGCCGACTCTTGACGCGCTGGCGAGTGCGGGCTACCGCACGCGTGACGATCAATGCTGGGTGCTGAGCTTCGATCCGCACGCGCTTGAGCGAATCCGCCGTGAGACAGGGCCGGCGGCAGGGGTGGACCTTCCGCTGACGCAGTTGATCGCCGAGGTGGGTAGCGACGAGACCCATGAGCAGGTCCCTGACGGGTCATGGCGCCGCTACGACTACGCGTGGATGCATGAGCCCGGTGAGATGCCACGGATACGCGCGTACGCCGACGCCATCGGACCGGACTACCACGACCTCGTGCGCGTCGATGGCCACGTCGTAGCCACCAACGGCATGGCAGCAGCCGCGCATGATGCAGGACTGATGGTGGCCCCGTGGGCCGTGCGCGCCGATCAGCTGCCACCGTGGGCTTCGAGTATGAACGACGTACTCGACGTATTGATAGACCAGGTGGGCGTCGACTCGGTGACGACGGACTTCCCGGATATTGCCCGTGCCTACGTCGATGCATCGTCACCCGGTCAGCATTGACCTAACAGACGATTAAGTGACCGGCGTAGCCCTAGCGACGCTCGGTAGTTCCTCCCATCGTGGTCCCTGAATCGCCGCGCCGCTTGCCATGTGCGCGAGCGACCCAGCCTCACTCGAGGTGTCAGTGCCATGACAGGGGGCAGGAGTGGACCTTCGCATCGTTGGTGTCACGATCGCGTGCCTGCTGGCGCTCGTGGGCGGGATGGCACTGGGATGGGTGCACGGGTCGACGTCGCCAACGAGCCCGGTGGCGGCCGCGACCGTGCAGGAGCCCGTCGACGCGGGTGTTCAACTGCTGCGCAAGAAGGTCAACAAGTTGCCGGCCCGCCTCGTGATCCACCTCGGGACCAACGGAGGGGTCACGCCGCAGCAACTCGACACGATCATGGCCATCCTGGGGACCGATCGCCTCGTCGTGTGGTCGACGATCCAGTTGCCCGACGACCCCAGCCGCTACACCTATGAGACGCGCACCAACGAGACCATCGCGGGCCTGGCCTCGCGTTACGACAACGTGCGTATCCTCGACTGGAATGCGCTGACCCAACAGAACGCCGAGTGGATCTACCTTGAGGGCCTTCACATGACACCGGAGGGATGCGCGGGATATGCCCGACTCCTCGACGGGCTGGTTCGAGCGGCGAGCCCCTTCGGCAACGTGACCTGATTGGCCGGTGGGACGGGTCCCGATGAGGCAGGATGGCGTCATGACATCCCCCCGCCGTCAGGCCTCCCTCATTCGCCGTACCGCCGCAGCGCTCGCGATCGGCGCCCTGGTCGTTGTCCCCGTGACCGCGTGCTCGGGTAACCAGAACCAAAACCAGAATCAGAACCAGAACGACCAGAATCAGAATCAGAACGACCAGAACCAGAACCAGGATCAGAACCAGCAGCAGAACCAGTAGGACGACCTCTCTCGAGAGAGGCGGTGGGGTTCGGGCGTGCCCCTGACCACGTAGCCTTTGGTTATGAGAGGCACGAGGGTTTTGCCTGTGGGCGGGGTAGACGTCCGGCAGAGCCCAGGAGATGTCGCTCTCGAGGCAGGTAAGCCGCTGCGAAGCTTGCTCGGAGCGAGCGTGGTCGCCCCAGCTGTCGTGCTGCTGCTGTCCATTGGCGTGGCACCTGCCGGCGCGACACCTCCGCACGACACGTCCTCGCCTGTACGCACGGAGCCGCTGCACCTGTACGCCGGGACCGATCCCGCTGAGCCCGCTGATGGCACCGTCGTAGATCGGACCCTGGTGACCGCGGACGGGCT
The DNA here is from genome assembly GCA_046095085.1 of Actinomycetota bacterium. Classification (GTDB taxonomy): domain Bacteria; phylum Actinomycetota; class Actinomycetes; order S36-B12; family S36-B12; genus Mxb001. The sequence continues at coordinate 4,406 of JBJTIQ010000275.1, forward strand.
ATCCCGCACCTACCGACTGTTCGTTCCCGAAGGCCTCACGGGTCCGGCACCGCTGCTCGTGGCTCTCCACGGAGGCCTAGGCAGTGGGAAGCAGTTCGAAGTGTCCAGCGGCTTCAATGGCCTAGCAACCGCCAACGGCTTCATGGTGGCATACCCCGACGGAGTGCCGCGTTCCCCTGTCGGCAGCGCCGGTGCTCGCACATGGAACGCCGGGAAGTGCTGCGGTCCGGCTGTTGCCCAAGATGTCAACGACGTCGCCTTCCTGCGAGCAGTGGTTAGGGATGTCGAAGCGAACCATCTCGTCGACCGTTCCCGCGTCTACTCCGTGGGCCACAGCAACGGCGGAATGATGGCGCTGCGTCTTGCCTGCGAGGCTTCAGGGGTTTTCGTCGCCGTTGGAGTTCAATCGGCTTCCCTGGAGATCCCGACGTGTTCTCCCCGGCGCCCCGTGTCGCTCATGCAGATCCACGGGACCGCTGACACCAACATCCCCATCGCCGGAGGCAAGGGCTCGGGGATCTCCGGGGTCACCTTCTCCAAGCCGCGCAAGGCGGCCGAGACCCTTGCCCGCGTGGATGACTGCCGGGCCAGGGCTCAGAGAATTCGTGACACAGCCAACCCCGATGTGCTGATGAGCCGCTGGAGGTCCTGCTCAGCCGGCACCGGTGTGGAGTTCCTGGCGGTGGAAGGCGCGAGCCATGCGTGGATGGGTCATCCTTCGCAAGGGGGCGAGAGCTACACGGGTGCGCCCTACATGAAGTTGGACTCCAGTCGGGCCCTCTGGGCATTCCTTGCCGCCCATCCACGTGGGCAAGGACGCTCATTGGCCGACTGAAGGGCCGCATGGGACAGCCGTAGGTCGCGTAGCCGGGTACGACGCGTCAGCGCTTGAGGTCCTTGACGATCTGCTGGCTGGCGAAGCGGCCCGGGGCACCGATCACGCAGCCGCCGGGGTGCGTGCCCGAGCCGCACTGGTAGTAGCCGCGGATCGGCGTGCGGTAGTCGCTGTAGCCGGGCGCCGGTCGGAAGAAGTACATCTGCGACGGGAAGAACTCCCCGGCGTAGATGTTTCCCTCCGACAGGCCGGTCTTGGCCTCGATGACGTCGGGGGAGACGACCTCGCGCTGCAGGATCAGGTCGTTGAAGTTGGGAAAGAAGCGCTGCATGGTCGCCTGCACCCGATCGGCCATGTTGTCGCGCTCGGCGTCCCACGTGCTGCCCTTGAGCTCGTAGGGCGTGTACATGACGTAGCACGACATGACGTGCTTGCCAGCCGGTGCCATGTCGGGATCGATGAACGACTGGATCGAGGCATCGATATAGGGGTGCTCGCTATACCAGCCGTACTTCGCGGCGTCGTAGGCCCGCTCCATGTACTCCACGGTGGGGGCAACGTTGATGAAGCCGAGGTACTGGTCGGTGCGATCGCCCAGCGCCGGGTAGTGCGGAATCCCGTCGAGGGCGAAGTTGACCTTGGAGGTGATGCCCTGGAAGCGGTAGCGCTCGATGGCGTCGACGAGGTCGGTGGGCAGCTCGCGGGC
>JBJTIQ010000276.1:0-22660 GCA_046095085.1 Actinomycetota bacterium
TCATCCGCGGCGATGGTAGTCCGCGGCCAAGGTTGTAGGGCGAGACGTAGGCAAATCCGCGTCTCAATGCCTGAGAACTGATGGGGAGCCGATTGAGGTGAAGTGAATGATCCTATGCTGCCGAGAAAAGCCTCTAGCGAGTGGCATGGCCGCCCGTACCCCAAACCGACACAGGTGGTCAAGTAGAGAATACTAAGGCGATCGAGTGAACCGTGGTTAAGGAACTCGGCAAAATGCCCCCGTAACTTCGGGAGAAGGGGGGCCGTGGCTGGTGTAGGGGCTTGCCCCCGAAGCTGGTTGCGGCCGCAGAGACCAGGCTGAAGCGACTGTTTACTAAAAACACAGGTCCATGCAAAGTCGCAAGACGACGTATATGGACTGACGCCTGCCCGGTGCTGGAACGTTAAGGGGACCGGTTAGGCCTTCGGGCCGAAGCTGAGAACTTAAGCGCCAGTAAACGGCGGTGGTAACTATAACCATCCTAAGGTAGCGAAATTCCTTGTCGGGTAAGTTCCGACCTGCACGAATGGCGTAACGACTTCCGCGCTGTCTCAACCATGAACTCGGCGAAATTGCACTACGAGTAAAGATGCTCGTTACGCGTGGCAGGACGGAAAGACCCCGGGACCTTTACTACAGCTTGGTATTGGTGGTCGATTCGGTTTGTGTAGGATAGGTGGGAGACTGTGAAGCCCGGACGCCAGTTCGGGTGGAGTCGTCCTTGAAATACCACTCTGATCGTGTTGGCTGTCTAACCTCGGTCCGTGATCCGGACTAGGGACAGTGCCTGGTGGGTAGTTTAACTGGGGCGGTTGCCTCCCAAAAAGTAACGGAGGCGCTCAAAGGTTCCCTCAGCCTGGTTGGCAATCAGGTGTCGAGTGCAAGTGCACAAGGGAGCTTGACTGTGAGACTGACGGGTCGAGCAGGGACGAAAGTCGGAACTAGTGATCCGGCGCACGCATGTGGAAGCGGCGTCGCTCAACGGATAAAAGGTACCCCGGGGATAACAGGCTGATCTTGCCCAAGAGTTCATATCGACGGCATGGTTTGGCACCTCGATGTCGGCTCGTCGCATCCTGGGGCTGGAGTAGGTCCCAAGGGTTGGGCTGTTCGCCCATTAAAGCGGTACGCGAGCTGGGTTTAGAACGTCGTGAGACAGTTCGGTCCCTATCCGCCGCGCGCGCAGGAGTCTTGAGGAGGGCTGTCCCTAGTACGAGAGGACCGGGACGGACGAACCTCTGGTGTGCCAGTTGTCCTGCCAAGGGCACGGCTGGTTGGCTACGTTCGGAAGGGATAACCGCTGAAAGCATCTAAGCGGGAAGCCTGCTCCAAGATGAGGACTCCCACAGGGTTAACCTGGTAAGGCCCCCAGCGAGAACACTGGGTTGATAGGCCGGAGGTGGAAGCACAGCAATGTGTGGAGCTGACCGGTACTAATAGGCCGAGGACTTGACTCTTTTCTTTTCTACTTTGCGTATTCGCGTCCACTGTGCGGTTCCCGAGTGACGGTCGGGACCGATCGACAACTCCATAGAGTTTCGGCGGCCATGGCGAGAGGGAAACGCCCGGCTCCATTCCGAACCCGGAAGCTAAGCCTCTCAGCGCCGATGGTACTGCGCGGGTGACCGCGTGGGAGAGTAGGACGCCGCCGGACATTCTTTCGCGAAGGGCCACCCACTGGGTGGCCCTTCGTCGTTTCGGCACCGCAGTTCGCCCGTTATGGGCGCATGCGTCAGGATGTGCGCATGGGCGCCCCCGACGGTTCCGGTTCGCGGTCGTCGCGGTCGGGCAAGCCGGGCGATAAGTCGAAGGCGCCCTACAAGGGCAAGCCGGGCGATAAGTCGAAGGCGCCCTATAAGGGCAAGCCGGGCGAGAAGTCCGAGCGTCCTGCTCGTCCGGCGCGCGATGATCTGGACCGACCTCGCGGCCCGCGTATTCCAGAGGAGATCACCGGCAAGGAGATCGACAGGCGCGTGGCTGCAGAGCTCCGCACACTCCCTGAGGGGCTAGCCGAGCAGGTTGCCCGTCTGCTGGTAGCTGCATCCATGGTCATTGACGAAGACCCTCAGGCCGCGCTCGTCTTCGCCCAGGAGGCAAAGCGCAAGGCGGCTCGTATCGCGCCGGTCCGCGAGGCGGTTGGCGTGGCTGCCTACGCGGCTGGCGACTTCGCCGAGGCGCTTTCGGAGTTCCGCGCGCTGCGTCGGATGACGGGCGACGATGCGTATGTGCCCGTGATGGCCGATTGCGAGCGCGGACTCGGACGCCCGCGCAAGGCCCTGGAATTGCTGGCATCGGTCCCTGATTCGTCATTGGCCCCGGACACGCGCGTCGAGTCGCGCATCGTCGCGGCCGGCGCCCGACGCGACCTGGGTCAGCCCGACGCGGCTCTTCTTCTCCTGCAAGGGCCGGACCTCACGACGCGTCGCACCGAGCCCTGGCTGGCCAGGCTCCGCTACGCCTATGCCGACACGCTGCTTGATCTTGGGCGCGTGGATGAGGCGGCCACGTGGTTCGCCCGTGCAATGGAGGTCGATCTCGACGCAGAGACAGATGCGGCGGACCGGCTGGCCGAGCTCCAGGGCGTGACCTTCGGCGATGACTGGGAGGACGACGAGCCCGCTAGCGACTGACCTGGGCGGCATCGCCGGATGTCGAGCCTGGCCCCTCCGTGCGATCGAGCCATCGACTGATCCCGGCGACGTTGGCCGCCGTGGACGACAAGGTCTCCCATTTCTCCACAGCGTCGGGATCCTCATCGGGCAGCTCGATGCGCGGCGTGCGCTCACGCACCATGGCGACCGCATGGTCGAGATCCATCTGCAGGGCCCGGGCTTCGCGGACCATCTCCACCCAGCGGATCAGCTCGGCCTCGGATCGTTCGAGTACGTCTTCAACGGACGTGACCGGACCGTAGTGGCTGAAGAGGAGCCGAGGCGGGCTGATCTCGCGCATGCGACGCATGGAGGCCAGTGCGAGGTCGAGGTCGAAGTCCGGCGGGGGTGTCGCGGGACGCACCTCAGCGGTCTCGGGGATGTAGACCCCGGCAGCGTCCCCGCAGTAGAGGTCACCGGTAGTCGAGTCGAGCAGGCCGACGTGGTGCGAGGCGTGGCCGGGGGCGTAAAACGCCTCGAGCACTCGGCCTCCGCCGAGGTCGATCCGCCCTACGTCGCCGAGGGCAACGACGCGGGATGCGTCGGTGGGCAGCAGGTCGCCGAAGAGCTCGTCCATGACCGGGCCGAAGACTCGGTGTGCGCTCTGCACGAGTTTGGTGGGGTCCACCAGGTGGCGAGCACCTCGCTCGTGTACGACGACCTCGGCGTGCGGGAAGGCCGCGGCGATGTCACCGACCCCCCCGGCGTGATCGAGGTGGATGTGCGTGACGACGATCGTGGCAAGGTCGCGAGCCCCGACGCCGAGTGCCTCCAGCGACTCGACCACGGTGGGTGCGGACAGCGCGGTGCCCGTCTCGACCAGACAGGGGCGGTCGCCTCGGATCAGGAATCCCGCGGTGATGCCTCGGTAGCCGCCCATGAGGGTGTCGATCTCGAAGACCTCGTCACCCAGAGGCGTGACCGTCTGCACAGGTGCCCTCTCCAGTCGATGTCCCCAGCTGTCGCGTTGGCGCGGCCGTGAAGCCGGCATGGAACCCATGCTAGGCGGCCCATCCAGACCCAGGGAAAGGAAACCCACATGGGCGGTTCACGGATGCCGGTCGAGGCCGGCGCCAATGAGGTCGTGCTCGAGGGCAGGCTTGCAGGAGTGGAGCGCAAAGCGCTCCCCAGCGGAGACGAGGCGGTCACCTTCCGCGTGGTGGTGGCCCGAGCACCGCGCGATCGAGGTCCATCGGGGCGCGTGAGCGTCGATGCCATCGACTGTGTGGCATGGCGCGCCGAGATCGGGCGTCGCGTCGAGCGCTGGGGTGACGGCATCGAGGTGCGGGTTGAAGGCGCCCTTCGCCGACGCTTCTGGCAGGCGGGCAACGGCCCGGCATCCCGCGTGGAAATCGAGGCCAGGAGGGTCACCGCGCTTCACTGATCGCATGCGACCATGGGCCGGTGACAGCGGACGGCGCCCCCGAGGGCACTGCCTACGAGTGGTATCGCCGGGCACTTGACCTTCTCGAGCGCGGAGACGCCAGCGCCAGCCTGGTCCTGCTCGATCGCGTGCTCACGGAGGATCCGGGATCCGCATCCGCTCGTGAGGCTCGGGCGCGCGCCCTATTCGACGCGCGACGCTTCGATGAGGCGGCGCACGCCTTCGACATCCTGGTCGAGGCGAGTCCGTCGGACGACTTCGCCCACTACGGACTCGGCATGTGCCTTTGGCGGCTTCAGCGGTTCCGAAGTGCCGAGGACCACCTGGCCATGGCCACCGTCATGCGGCCCGATCGCGAGGACTATCGAAACGCCCTCGACCAGGTCAGGGCCACCTTGCGTGCACGACGTCAAGCGGGAATGCCGCTCGAGGGCCCCCTCGACCCAGGCGCCTCGTGAGCGACCAGCGGGCTGTCGGCATCCTGCCGGTGGATGAATTCGATGTCGCGCTGCTCGACCTCGATGGTGTCGTCTACATCGGTCCACACCTCGTCGACCACGCTGACGGCGCCATTGCGAGGGCACGTGAGACGGGAATGCGCTTCGGCTTTGTCACTAACAACGCTTCACGCACCCCTGAGGATGTGGCGGCCCACCTGTCTCAACTTGGCGTCGCGGCCAGCGTCGACGATGTCGTGACGTCGTCCCAGGCTGGGGCCCATGTGCTCGCCCAGCGGCTTGATGCCGACACCCCGGTGCTTGCGGTTGGGGGTCCGGGCGTCGATGCGGCGCTGCTGGAGTTCGGCCTGCGCCCCGTGCGCTCACTCGAAGCCCAACCCGCTGCTGTGATGCAGGGCTTTGGTCGTGACGTGCAGTGGCGGGATCTCGCTGACGCGAGCGTTGCGGTACGTCGTGGCGCGTACTGGGTGGCGACCAACCTCGACGCCACCCTGCCGATCCCCGGAGGCCGGGCACCTGGCAACGGCATGCTCGTGGCGGCGGTTGCGGAGGCTGCAGGTCGCGGCCCGGATGCCGTCGCCGGCAAGCCCCATGCGCCCCTGATGCGTGAATCCATCGAGCGGCTACACGCACGACGACCACTGGTCGTGGGCGACCGCCTCGACACTGACATCGAAGGCGCGAATCGCCTAGGCATCCCCAGCCTGCTGGTCATGACGGGGGTCACCGATGTCGCAACAGCGATGAGCGCGCCAGCCGGTCAACGCCCGACCTTGCTGGCGAGGGATCTTCGTGGACTCCTCGAGCGGCACCCCTCCATCGACGGTGATGGGCGAGGCTCTTGGTCTGCTCGCACATCGAGGGCCCGCATCGAGGAAGGCGCTGTGGTGGTGACGGTGGGCCGGGGAAGCGACGGGTGGATTGATGCCCTGCGCTGCGCATGTGCGGCGTCATGGGCCACCCCTGATGCGGACATCGGCGGTGCGGCGCGCGTCCTCTCGTCCGGAATGCCGTGAGCCGACCCGGGTTCGCGGTGCTCCGGCTAAGGTGAGGCATCCGCCTAGCCCCGCCGGAGGTTGCCATGAAGGACGTCATGAAGCCCTATCTCGACATGGCGGCAGCCGTCACTGCTGCGACGGTGGCGAAGGCAGTGGAGAGCGCTCAGGCGGTCATTGCCCGCAACGGCCCCGGATCCGACGTACTCGACCAAGCTCAGATCGGCTCACTCGGGCTGGTCGCGGTCAACCTCGGGGGAGACCAGGACTTCACCGATGACTCCGGACCCGAGGCTCCCGAGGAGGCCGAGCAGGAGCCGGGAGCATCGCCCAAGGGCAAGAGGAAGGCCAAGGCCAAGGGCAAGGGCAAGGGGAAAGGCAAGGGCAAGGGCGCTGCGGCCGAGGATGCCAGCGGATCCGACATGCTCGACCAGGCCCAGATTGGCTCGCTCGGCCTGCTGTCCATCAATCTGGGCGGGCGCCAGGGATTCGTCGATGACCAGGGAGCGGAGATCGTCAAGGATCTCGAGTCCGAGATCGCCTCGCTGCGCGCCGATGTCGCTCGACTAGCCGAGGCCCTCGTGGCGATCGGGGTGGTCGAACTCGAGCACATGGCGGTGCTGCCCCGCAGACGGCCCGGGCGATCCACGACAAGGCGTGGTGCCAAGAAGGCCACCGCGAAGAGGCAGCCGGCGAAGGCGACTGCGAAGAAGGCGACTGCGAGGAAGGCGCCCGCGAGGAAGGCGCCCGCGAGGAAGGTGCCCGCGAAGAAGGCGCCCGCGAAGAAGGCGCCGGCCAAGAAGGCGGCGCGCAAGGCGCCCGCGAGGCGCCGCCGTACCGAGGCGGATGACTGACCGGCAGGCCATGACGGCCGCGAGGTAGCGTGGGGGCATGCCGGAGGACAGCCGACAAGACGATGCCGCCCTTCTCGATGCCCTGCGTCCCTACCTAGCCCTGCTGTCCGGCCTCATCGAGGTCTCGGCCGGCAAGGCGGCCGGGCTCGCGCAGTCGGTCATGACCCAGGGCGCCGCCACGGGCGCCGAAGCCGGCCAGCGCGTCGTCGCGATCACATCGGCGGGCCTTGATCCCGAGCAGTTCGCGGCCACGGTGCGCGAGGAGGTCGACCGGGCGGTCCGCCGTCTCGGATTCGTCCGTGCCGATGAGCTCACGTCACTGAGGCGACAGATCGAGCGCCTCGAAACAGAAGTCGAAGGACTCCGCGCACGGGCGGACGCCCTGAGTGCCGTCGTTGGCAGCGCAGGCTCGCGCGGCGCTGCCTCGAAGTCCGACAAGAAGAAGAAGGTCAAGAAGAAGGACGAGGGTCGCGCATGACGTCGTTCCCCGAATCCGGCGGAGCGGTCCAGCCCGACCTTCCGCTCGCGGTCCCGGCGTGGCTGCCCCCCGTGGAGCCCACAGGCGATCCGCGCGTCGATGCGGCCCTTGACCGCCTGGCCGAACTCGAAGGCAGCCCGGTCGCCGAGCATGTCGAGATCTTCACCGACATCCATGCGCGCTTGACCGGGGCCCTCGCCGACCTAGGCGACGAGGTGCCCGACGCTGCGAGCGACGACCTGCGGTGACGCGCCGGCGCTTGGACGCCGAGCTCGTGCGCCGCGGACTCGCGCGCTCGCGCGAACACGCACGCGAAGTCGTCGAAGCTGGACGCGTGCGCGTGCAGGGCGTCCGGGCCACGAAGCCGGCCACAATGGTCGAGGAGGCGGCGGCTCTCACGGTCGAGGTGGATGTCGACGATCCGGGCTATGCCTCCCGCGGGGCATGGAAGCTGGCCGGCGCACTCGAACGCATGGGCGGTCCGCCCGTCGACGGGCGTCGGTGCCTCGATGCGGGGGCCTCCACCGGCGGCTTTACCGACGTACTCCTGAGGGCGGGCGCAAAGCACGTCGTCTGCGTGGACGTGGGCTACGGACTCCTCGACTGGCGCTTGCGCACCGATCCGCGCGTGACGACGATCGATCGCACCAACGTGCGGCTTCTCCAGCCGAACGACCTGCCCTATGCGCCCGACCTGATCGTGGCGGACCTGTCGTTCATCTCCTTGGAGCTCGTCCTGCCCGCCCTCTTCGCCTGCGCGGCGCCCGGGGCAGACGTCGTGCCCATGGTCAAGCCGCAGTTCGAAGTGGGCCGCGAGGCGGTCGGGGCAGGGGGGGTTGTGCGCGACGCCGAGCCCCGGGCCGAGGCGGTCCGTAGGATCGCGACTACGGCGTACGGCATGGGGTGGGGAACCCAGGCGGTTGCGGCAAGCCCTCTCCCGGGCCCCAGCGGCAACGTCGAGTTCTTCCTGTGGCTGCGTCGGGGCGCGCCGCCACCCGATGACGCGCGCATCAACGAGACCGTGGAGGCCGGCCCGTGACCACTTCGCCGCGTGCGGTCCTGCTCGTCACCAACTCTCGTCGCGACGACGTTCGCGACTTCGCGGTCGAAGTCACCCGGGCGCTCCAGGGTGCCGGGATCGATGTGCGCATGGGAAGCGACGAGATCAGGGAATTCCACGACCGTGGCGGCCAGGAGGTGCCGACGTGGGTGCCCATCGATCCGGATGAGCATGGTGCGGATGGCTGCGAGCTCGTGATCGTGCTGGGGGGAGACGGTGCCATCCTCCGCGGCGCCGAGCGTGCACGAAGCGCGGGCGTTCCGCTGCTCGGGATCAACCTCGGGCGTGTGGGATTCCTCGCCGAAGCTGAGCGCGAGGATGCCGACCAGGTCGTCCGCGCGATCGTGCGCCGCGATTGGCAGGTGGAGGAGCGCACGACCCTTGACGTCAGCGTCCACGCTGGGGGTGCCGAGGTCTTTCGAACCTGGGCGCTCAATGACGTCAGCATCGAGAAGGCGGCACGCGAGCACATGGTCGAGATCCTGGTCGAGATCGATGGCCGGCCGGTCTCGCGGTGGGGGTGCGACGGCGTCGTCTGCGCCACGCCGACCGGGTCTACCGCCTATGCATTCTCGGCCGGGGGTCCCGTGGTCTGGCCCGAGGTGGAGGCGCTGCTGGTTGTTCCGATCAGCGCGCATGCCCTCTTCGCCCGGCCGCTGGTCGTATCCCCGTCGAGCGTGATCGCCCTCGAGCTGCCTGACTCCAGCACGGAGGCCGTGCTCTGGGCCGATGGACGTCGCTCGATCGACGTTCCGCCCCGGGCACGCATCGAAGTACGCCGGCACGTCCAACCCGTGCGCCTCGCGCGGCTGCATCGCGGCCCGTTCGCCGACCGACTCGTGGCGAAATTTGACCTGCCCGTCGAAGGATGGCGAGGTCGCCGGTGATCATCGGCCTGGGGATCCGCGGCCTCGGCGTCATCGACGATGCGCAGATCGAACTTGGCCCCGGCCTGACGGCTATCACGGGCGAGACCGGCGCCGGCAAGACCATGGTGCTCACCGGACTCTCTCTCCTGCTGGGAGAACGCACCGATGCAGGCACCATTGGCCCCGGGCACGACACTGCGCTTGCCGAGGGGCGCTTCGCGATCGCTGAAGACGACCGTGACTCCATCGAAGCGATGCTCGACGAGTCTGGTGGCCAATGGGATGACGACGGGACCCTCCTGGTCACGCGCACGGTGTCGCGCGAGGGCCGTAGTCGGTCCCACCTCGGTGGCCGCAGCGTCCCGGCGGCGACTCTCGCCGATGTGGGCCGGTTCCTCGTGGCGGTGCACGGCCAGGATGATCAGCACCGCCTACTCAAGGCGGCCCACCAGCAGCGAGCGCTCGATCGCTTCGGCGGCGACGAACTCGCCGGCGTTCTGGCTGACTACCGGGAGAGCCACGCGCGCCTTGTCGATATCGAGGCTCGACTGCGCGACGTCGTGGACAATTCCCGTGAGCGGGCACGAGAGGCCGCAGACTTGCGAGAGACCCTGGCCCTCATCCACTCCGTGGCTCCCCAGCCCGGCGAAGAGGAGGCGCTGCGAGTCGAGAGCGAGCGGCTCGTCCACATGGATGATCTCGTGCAGGCGGTCGGCCTCGCGCGCGGCGCCTTGAGCGAGGCTGCGGACGTAGGGGCCACCGGTCTCGTCGCCCAGGCAGTAGCGGCACTTGCTCGCGTCGCTCAACGCGATCCGCAACTGGCCGAGCTTCACGACCGTCTCGCCCGGGCCGCGACGGAGTTGGATGACCTCGGGCTTGAAGTATCCGCCTACCTGGCTGATCTCGACGCGGATCCGACCCGCGCCGCCTACGTCGAGGAACGCCGTGCCGCCCTGGCGGGCCTGCGTCGTCGCCTTGAATTCGCGGCCGCGACCGACCTCACCACCTGGCGAGACGAGGCGGAGGGCCGCCTCGCCGAGCTCTGCGATGACGACAGCCTGCGCGAGACCCTCCGGGCGAGTCGCGATGAGTGGGCGGCCCGTGCCGGGGCCCTGGCCGCAGCCGTGAGCATTCATCGGCGCTCGGCCGCGCAGCGGCTGGCCGAGTGCGTGACAGCCGAGCTCGAGGCCCTGGCGATGCCCACGGCCCGCCTGGAGGTGGAGATTCGGTCGCGCACGCGGGGCGACGTTCGCGTCACCATCGATGGCGTCGAACATGTCGCCGACCGGCACGGCATTGATGAGGTCGAATTCCTCCTCGTCCCGCGCGAGGGAGTACCCCCGCGTCCCCTGTCCAAAGGTGCCTCGGGGGGCGAGCGATCTCGGATCATGCTCGCCCTCGAGGTCGTGTTCGCGGCCACCGACCCGGTCCCCACCTTCGTCTTCGACGAGGTAGACGCGGGGGTGGGCGGCAAGGCGGCCGTCGAGGTGGGGCGCCGACTGGCTCGACTGGGCCGGACGTCTCAGGTGCTGGTCGTCACCCACCTGCCCCAGGTGGCGGCATTCGCCGATCGGCACCTGGTCGTTCGCCCCGGTGAGGCGGTGACCTCCTCGAGCCTGTCGGAGGTCGAGGGGCAGGCGCGGGACCGCGAGCTCGCCCGGATGCTCGCCGGCCTGGAGGACTCCGCCACGGCCCTGGCCCACGCTCAGGAGCTACGCGCCCTGGCGGCCGCCGAAGCGGGCGAGCCCGCCCTGGAGTTTTCCCCCGCGGGTCGCGCCGCGCCCCGACGCTCCCGTCGCTGATAGCCTGGTGGCCCGTGGAGCAGCGGCCAACAACCCGGCATCTTTTCGTCACCGGCGGCGTCGCCTCCTCCCTCGGCAAGGGGCTTACGGCATCCTCTCTCGGCAATCTCCTTAAGGCGCGCGGGCTGCGCGTCACGATGCAAAAGCTGGATCCCTACCTCAACGTCGATCCCGGCACCATGAATCCCTTCCAGCACGGCGAGGTCTTCGTCACAGACGATGGAGCAGAGACCGACCTCGACGTCGGCCACTACGAGCGGTTCCTCGACACTGACCTGCACGGTTCCGCCAACGTGACGACCGGTCAGGTCTACTCCACTGTTATCGCCAAGGAGCGACGCGGCGAATACCTCGGCGACACCGTCCAGGTCATCCCGCACATCACCAACGAGATCAAGTCGCGCATTCGCCGCATGGCCGGGCCCGACATCGACGTGGTGATCACCGAGGTCGGCGGCACCGTGGGCGACATCGAATCGCTGCCCTTCCTCGAGGCCGTCCGGCAGATCCGCCACGAGGTGGGCCGCGACAACGTCTTCTTCCTACACGTCTCGCTCCTGCCCTACATCGGGCCCTCGGGTGAGCTCAAGACCAAGCCCACCCAGCATTCCGTCGCGCAACTGCGGAGCATCGGCATCCAGCCTGACGCGATCGTGCTCCGCGCCGACCGGCCGGTTCCGCCCGGCATCAAGCGCAAGATCTCGCTCATGTGCGACGTCGATGAGGAGGCCGTTGTCGCAGCGGTCGACGCACCGAGCATCTACGACATTCCCAAGGTCCTTCACGGCGAGGGGCTCGATGCCTACGTCGTTCGCCGCCTCGGGCTGCCCTTCCGCGACGTGGACTGGACCAGTTGGGGTGACCTGCTCAAGCGAGTGCACGATCCCGCCCACGAGGTCGAGGTGGCGCTCGTCGGCAAATACGTTGACCTCCCAGACGCCTACCTGTCCGTGACCGAGGCGCTCCGTGCCGGCGGCTTCGACCAGGACTGCCGCGTGCGCATCCGCTGGGTCACCAGCGATGACTGCGCGACCGATGAGGGCGCCGCACAGCAACTCGGCGACGTCGACGCGATCTGCGTGCCGGGTGGCTTCGGCGTACGCGGTATCGAGGGCAAGCTCGGCGCCCTTCGCTATGCCCGCGAGCACCGCATTCCGACGTTGGGCCTGTGCCTGGGTCTTCAGTGCATGGTCATCGAATTCGCCCGTGACGTTGCGGGCCTGGAGGGCGCCAACTCGCTGGAGTTCGACGAGTCGACCCCTCATCCGGTGGTCAGCACCATGGCCGACCAGCGCGACGTCGTGGCCGGCGACCGTGACATGGGTGGCACGATGCGCCTGGGCCTCTACCCGGCCAAACTCGTGGAGGGCTCGGTCGTCGCCCAGGCCTACGGGGCGCCCTACGTCGACGAGCGCCATCGTCACCGCTACGAGGTCAATAACGCCTACCGGCCGGCCCTGGAGGACGCCGGGTTGGTCATCTCGGGCACGTCGCCCGATGGAAGGCTCGTGGAGTTCGTCGAGTTACCTTCCGATGTCCACCCCTACTACGTCGCGACACAGGCACACCCGGAGTTCCGCTCGCGTCCCACGCGCGCCCATCCGCTGTTTGCCGGGCTCGTGCGAGCGGCCCTGGCACGCAGGTCGGACGCGACCGCCGAGGCATCCGCGGGTAGAGAAGCCGCCTCCTCCTAGTGGGCGCCGACGAGGTCTGGCGCGGCGACGTCCGTGATGTTCGAGACCCCAGCGAACTTCTTGGCCGCGCGATCCGCTACGAGGGCCGGGTGTGGCGGGTTGTCACCGATGCCATCCGTCTTCCTGATGGGACCGAGGTCGAGCGTGACATCATCGACCACCCGGGAGCGGTCGGAATCGTCGCACTGGACGACGACGATCGGGTCCTGCTGATCCGCCAGTACCGCCAGCCGGTTGGCGGCTACCTTTTCGAACTACCCGCGGGGTTGCGCGATGTCGTGGGTGAGCATCCCTGGGCGACCGCCCAGCGCGAGCTGCTCGAGGAATCCGGCTACGTTGCCCGAGACTGGCACGTGCTGCTCGACTTCTTCAACTCGCCCGGCGGATCCACCGAGGCATTTCGCTGCTACCTGGCCAGGGGACTGACCGAGGTCGACGGAGGGCGCCCCGCGACCGGCGAGGCGGAGGAGGCGCACTTGCCGCGCGTATGGGTGGACCTCGACGCGGCCGTTGATCTGGCACTGCGCGGCGAACTGCATAACCCGACGACGGTCACGGGCGTCCTCGCAGCGGCATCGGCAAGGGAGCGGGGCTGGTCGACACTGCGTCCCGCGGGCGACGACATGTGGGTGCTTCCCGACCCCTAGAGTGATCAGCGGTTGCGGCAGAGGCGGCCGCATGACCGTCCGGGAGGCGAGTGTCATGAAGGTAGGAATACCTACCGAGGTCAAGAACCACGAATACCGGGTGGCGATTACTCCCGCCGGGGTCTTCGAACTCGTTCGCCACGGTCATGAGGTCTTCGTGCAGCAGGGAGCCGGGCTCGGGTCGTCGATCCCGGACGACGAATACTTCGGGGCGGGGGCCCGGCTGCTGCCCAGCGCGGACGACGTGTGGGAGATCGGTGATCTGATCTTGAAGGTTAAGGAGCCCATCGCGGAGGAGTACTCCCGCATGCGGCCCGGACAGATCCTCTTCACCTACCTCCATCTGGCCGCCTCGCGCGAATGCACCGATGCCCTGCTGGGCGCTGGTGTCACGGCCATCGCCTACGAGACGGTCGAGTTGTCCGACGGTTCGCTGCCCCTCCTGGCTCCGATGTCGGAGGTGGCCGGGCGCATGGCACCGCAGGTGGGCGCACAGGCGCTGCAGAGGGTCAATGGCGGTCGTGGGGTGCTGATGGGCGGTGTGTCCGGAGTACGCCCGGCCAAGGTGGTGGTGATCGGTGCCGGCGTATCCGGCAACGGTGCAGCAGCGATAGCCCTGGGCATGCACGCGGACGTCCACCTGCTCGACAAGAACATCGCCCGGTTGCGCTACATGGACGACATCTACCAGGGGCATTTGCAGACCATCGCCTCCAATGCGTTCGAGCTCGAGCGAGCAGTGCTCGATGCCGACCTGGTGATCGGTGCGGTGCTCGTTCCCGGCGCCAAGGCACCCAAGCTCATCAGCAACGACCTCGTCTCCCGCATGAAGCCGGGCAGCGTGCTGGTGGACATCGCCATCGACCAGGGCGGCTGCTTCGAGGATTCCCGGCCCACCACCCACGCGGACCCCACCTTCGGCGTGCACGGCTCGGTCTTCTATTGCGTGGCCAACATGCCCGGTGCCGTTCCGCATACCTCCACCTACGCGCTCACCAACGTCACGCTTCCTTATGCGGTGCGGCTTGCCGACCATGGCTGGCAGGCGGCCCTGAAGTCGGATCCGGCCCTGCGTCTTGGACTCAACACCCACGCCGGAGCGATTACCTACGGCGCTGTCGCAGAGGCGTTCGACCTTCCGTTCACCGACGTCGCGGACGTGCTCGCCTGAGCGGCCCGTCGGTGGGCAGGGCGGTCGAGGACTATCTCGACCACCTTGCCGTCGAGCGCGGACTGTCGCGCAACACCCTCACGTCCTACGGGCGTGATCTGCACCGCTACGCGGAATGGTGCGTCGACCGAGGCATCACCAGCCCCGGTGATGTCCGGGCCCCCGACCTGGAGGATTTCGCCGTCGATCTGCGCAATGGCGGTGGATCCCGCCCCGCACTGTCGGCATCCTCGGCCGCTCGTGCCGTCGTGGCCGTGCGTGGATTTCATCGATTCTGCGCGGAAGAGGGGCTGGCCCCCGAAGACCCTGCTCGCTCGTGGCGCCCTCCATCAGTGCCGCAGCGCCTGCCCAAGGCCCTCGCGTACGACAGCGTCGTGGCCCTGATCGCTGCGGCGGCCACCCAAGACCCGCCCTTGGGTCCGCGCGACGTCGCACTGTTCGAATTCCTCTACGGCACCGGGGCCCGTATCTCTGAAGCCTGTGGCCTCGATATCGATGACATCGACCTCCACGAGCAGACCGTCCTCGTTCGCGGCAAAGGAGACAAGGAACGGCGACTTCCGCTCGGCAGCCATGCCGTAGCAGCCATCGACGCCTACCTGGTGCGAGGTCGCCCGGGCCTGGCGTCGAGGGCGACCCCGGCCCTCTTCCTCAACACCCGCGGCCAACGACTGAGTCGGCAGAGCGCCTGGGCGGCCATGTCGGCCGCTGCTCAGCGCGCGCGCGTCGAGTCGGTGTCGCCGCATGCGCTGCGCCACAGCTTCGCCACGCATCTGCTCGAGGGCGGTGCCGACGTGCGCGTCGTCCAGGAGCTCCTCGGCCACGCCTCGGTGACCACGACCCAGGTGTACACGCGGGTCACCGTGGAGACCCTGCGCGAGGTCTACGCCGCCAGCCACCCCCGGGCCCGCTGAGCGGGAGCGTCGGGTGATCTGGCGGCCCGGCGTCTGAGAGGATGCCGGTGTCCCGGACCACCGGGCGCCGCGGAAGGGGAGGCCATGGCCGACGAGTCGCTCGTCGCGGCTGGCCGCATGGGGCCCACGGGACGCTCCATGCCCGAATTCCCCGTCCCCGCTCCACTCGAGTCGCACGGGCCGGCCAAGGTGCTCGCGATGGTCAACCAGAAGGGCGGCGTGGGCAAGACCACGTCAACGGTGAATCTTGGGGCAGCCCTCGCCGAATACGGCCGACGCGTGCTCCTGATCGACTTCGACCCGCAAGGCGCCCTGTCTGTCGCGCTTGGCGTGCCCGCCCATCAGCTCGATCGCACCGTCTACAACCTGCTCATGGACGATGACTGCAGCGTCGACGACGTGATTGTCTCGACCAAGGTGCCCGGGCTCGATCTCGTGCCGAGCAATATCGACCTGTCCGCCGCGGAGGTGGCTCTGGTCAACGAGGTCGCCCGCGAGCATGCCCTCGCCCGTGCCCTCGCTCCAGTCATCGATCGATACGACTACATCATCGTCGACTGCCAGCCGTCGCTGGGCCTCCTGACCATCAATGCACTCACCGCTGCCAACGGCGTCGTCATCCCTCTCGAGTGCGAATACTTCGCCCTTCGCGGCGTCAAGCTGCTGACCGACACGGTCACCAAGGTGCAGGGGCGGCTCAATCCGCGACTGCAGATCACCGGCGTCATCGCCACGATGTACGACGCCCGCACCCTCCACACGCGTGAAGTGCTGGCTCGCGTCGTGGACGCATTCGGCGACCAGGTGTTCCACACGGTGATCAGCCGCACCATCAAGTTCCCCGACGCCACCGTCGCCGGCGAGCCCATCACCCTGTTCGCTCCCAATAGCCCGGCTGCCGAGTCCTATCGCCAGCTGGCTCGAGAGCTCATCGCGAAGTGACCGAGGTCGTTGACTCCCCGCTGATGACGGAGGTCCCCGAGCGCGGGTTCTCCGTCAGCGTCGGTGGTTTCGAGGGGCCGTTCGATCTCCTGCTCCAGCTCATCTCCAAGCACAAGCTCGAGGTCACTGAGCTTGCCCTCCACGTCGTGACCGATGAATTCATCGGCTACATCCGGCAGCAGGGCCCCGAGTGGGACCTCGACGAGGCCACCGAGTTCCTGGTCGTCGCGGCAACGCTCCTCGATCTCAAGGCTGCTCGCCTCCTGCCAAGCGGAGAGGTCGAGGACGAAGAAGACCTCGCCCTCTTGGAGGCGCGCGACCTGCTCTTCGCGCGTCTGCTGCAGTACCGCGCCTACAAGGAGGTCGCGGCGCTCCTCCAGGAGCAGATGCTCACTGCTGCGCGGATGGTTCCGCGCACCGTGGGCCTCGAGCCGCACTTCGCCGAGCTGCTTCCTGAGGTTGTCTTCGGCATAGGTCCTGATGGCTTCGCCGTGCTGGCCGCCCGGGCGCTCACACCCAAGCCTGAGCCGGAGGTCGGGATCACCCACCTGCACGTCCCGCTCGTGAGCGTTCGCGAGCAAGCCGCCGTGCTGGTCGGTCGTCTTCGAAGACTACGTGCGGCAACGTTCCGTGCGCTCATCTCGGACTGCGACACCACCATGCTCGTGGTTGGCCGCTTCCTCGCCCTTCTCGAGCTCTACCGCGACGGAGTAGTCGCGTTCGAGCAGGTCAGTCCGCTAGGGGATCTCACCGTGCGTTGGACCGGACCCGACTCCGGCGAGATCGACGTGCAGGACGAATACGACGACGGGGCGGATGTCCCCTCGACGGATGAAGATGCCACGCTCCGGCTCGCATCCGAGCCTGTCGACGAGGAGGCCGGTAATGAGTGAGGCGACCGATCAGGTCGACGTGACCGTGGCTGATGATGGCGACGACGACCTGGGTGCCCCCAGTCTCGGTGCGGCGCTCGAGGCGCTCCTCATCGTCGCGGTGGAGCCCATGCCCACCGTCCTCCTGGCAGAGGCCACGAAGCGGCCGGTTGAAGAGGTGGCGGCCGCGCTCACCGAATTGGCCGACGACTACGACCGCTCCGATCGCGGTTTCACCCTGCGCGAAGTCGCGGGCGGCTGGCGCTATTACACCCGCGACAACTGCTCGGGAGTGGTCGAGCGGTGGGTGCTAGACGGCCAGCAGGCGCGCCTTACCCAGGCCTCGCTGGAGACGTTGGCGGTGATCGCCTATCGTCAGCCGGTTTCACGAGCCCGCATCAGCGCCGTGCGCGGCGTCAATGTCGACGGAGTCCTGCGCACCCTGCAGTCGCGCGGTCTCATCGAGGAGTCCGGAATCGATCCGTCATCCCAGGCGATCCTCTACCGCACCACCGCGTATTTCCTTGAGCGCCTCGGCATCGCGTCGCTCGACGATCTTCCCGACCTTGCCGAGCACCTGCCCGACCTCGCTGAGCTCGACGCGGTGATCGACTCGGTCGCCGCGGGGGAGTAGTGGTCGACACAGAGGCACCTGACGGGCTCATCCGCTTGCAGAAGGTTCTCGCGCAGGCCGGACTGGGCAGCCGCCGCGCGTGCGAGGACCTGATTGCCCAGGGGCGCGTCGAGGTCGATGGACGTCGGGTTCGCGAGCAGGGCCTGCGGGTCGATCCGCGAACGAGCGTCATTCGCGTGGACGGTGAGCGCGTGCCGACGGCCCCCGACCTCCTGGTGCTCGCGCTCAACAAGCCGCGGGGCGTCCTGTCGACCATGTCTGATGAGCGCGGGCGACCGTGCGTCGGCGACATCGTTGCCGATCGTCCCGAACGCCTCTTCCACGTGGGCAGGCTCGACGCCGACACCGAAGGCCTCCTGCTGCTGACCAACGACGGCGAATTGGCGCAGCGGCTCGCGCATCCAAGTCACGGCGTCCTTAAGACCTATATCGCCACCGTGCCCGGACCGGTGGCAAGGGATGTGGGCCGTCGCCTTCGAGAAGGCATCGAACTCGAGGACGGCGTCGTGCGAGTGGACTCCTTCTCCGTGGTTCAAGCGCTGCCCGGCCGGGCACTGGTCGAGCTGTCGCTTCATGAGGGCCGCAAGCACGTGGTCCGCCGGCTGCTCGAGTCGGTGGGACACCCGGTCGAGTCGCTGGTGCGCACGCAGGTCGGCCCCATTCGACTGGGTCAGCAGCGTCCGGGACGACTTCGCGCGATCACCGGGCCCGAACTCCGTGCCCTCTACACGGCCGTGGGCCTGTAGGGATCGCTAGGGTTAAGCCATGCCGATGCGCGGAATCAGGGGAGCCACACTGCTCACGGCAGATGACGCCGATGAGATGCGCCAGGCTGTCTGCGAACTCCTCCAGGAGATGCTGACGGTCAATGAAGTCGATCAGGAGCAGGTTGTCAGCATCATCTTGACCGGAACCCCCGACATCCATTCGGCCTTCCCGGCTGCCGCGGCGCGGGCGCTGGGGCTATCCGACGTCCCGCTGCTGTGCGCCCAGGAGCTCGACATCGACGGGGCCGTGGCGCTCGCAGTGCGCGTCTTGATCCACGCCGACGTACCCCGGTCACGAGCCGACATTCACCACGTCTACCTCCGTGGTGCAGACGTGCTTCGACAGGACCTCAAGCGGTGAGCGTGCCCGTCGCCGGGCCCGTACTCGTTGTCGGAAGTGGACTCCTCGGCACGTCCGTGGGACTAGCGCTTCGGCGTGCAGGTGTCGATGTGCAGCTCGATGACGTCGATGCGTCGGTCCTGGCGGCCGCGGTGGCCCGCGGCGCTGGCGTGCCGCGCAAGGAGTCCTCGCCGGACCCCACCCTCGTCGTGATCGCGGTTCCACCCGGTGCCGCCGGACAGGCGATGGCCGACGCATGCCGATTCTCCAACGCCACCGTCACCGACGTGACGTCGGTGAAGGCCTTGCCGATGGAGCAGGCCCGGTCTGCCGGAGCGGACCCGCATCGGCTCGTCGGTGGGCATCCACTCGCCGGTCGTGAAACCTCCGGGCCCGGGGCGGCGCGACTCGACCTGTTCGACGATCGAGTGTGGGTCATCTGCCCCGGCGACGAGGCTGATCCCGCGCGGGTCGATGCCGTCGTCGATCTGGTTGTCACCTGCGGCGCCGTGCCCCTGCGCATGTCCCCTCTCGAGCACGATCGCGCGGTTGCCCTTACGTCGCACGCCCCGCAGGTGATGGCCTCGCTGCTGGCGGCGCGGCTCCTCGATGCCGATCCCGAGGCCGTCACGGTGTCGGGCCAGGCCCTGAAGGACATGACACGCGTCGCCCAGTCCGATCCGCTCCTCTGGCAGGCCATCTTGCGCGCCAATTCAGGCTCGGTCGCGGATGTGCTCCAGGCCCTCGCCGACGAGCTGTCCGACGTCATCGCAGACCTGCGAAGTGGTGGGGCAGCGGGGGCCATGGCCGGCGTCCTCACGCGGGGTGTCTCCGGTCGTCAGCGGGTGCCGGGCAAGCACGGCAGCGCCGCGGACGCCTATGACGTCGTCGCTGTCGTGGTCGCCGACCGACCTGGCCAGCTCGCCAGCCTCTTCGTCGCCGCTGGCGACCTCGACGTCAACCTCGAGGATGTCCGGATCGACCACGTCCTGGGCAAGCCCTCTGGACTCATTGAGCTGTCCGTACGCCCCGACGTGTCTGCTCGGCTCTCCGACGGGCTGCGGCAGCGTGGCTTTGATGTGCGCACCTAGTGCGTAGGCTGCCACCGTGTCGGTGATCATCGCTATTGATGGCCCATCGGGCTCGGGAAAGTCGAGCACCTCGCGGCTGGTGGCTAGCAGGCTCGGCGCACGCTACGTCGATACCGGTGCGATGTATCGGGCCATGACCTGGTGGATGCTGAATCAGGCGGTCGACGTCGATGATGCCGCCGCTGTCGCGCGAAGATGTGGCGAGCCCGTCATCACGGTCAGCGACGACCCGGAGAGCCCCTACGTCAGCGTCAACGGAGTCGACGTGACCGCGGACATTCGCGGACCTGCGGTCGGCGAGGCCGTGAGTCGAGTCAGCGCAGTCCCCGAGGTCCGCTCGCGGCTTGTGGCGACCCAGCGGGGGATCGTGGCCGAGGCTCGCGCAAAGGGTGAGGGCGTGGTGATGGAAGGTCGAGACATCGGGACCGTCGTACTGCCCGATGCCGACGTGAAGGTGTATCTGACGGCGGATGCATCGGCTCGTGCCGAGCGTCGTGCTCGTGAGCAGGCGGGCAGTTCCGAGGTGGATGGGGACACCGTGCGGGCCACGGAAGAGCACCTGTTGTCCCGCGATGCCGTCGACTCCACGCGTGCCGTTTCCCCGCTCCAGGCCGCTGTGGACGCCCTCCTGATCGATGGCACCTTCCTCTCCCTCGATGAAGTCGCCGATCAGATCGTGGCGCGGGTCGCGGATCGATCTCCATGAAGGTCTCGGCGGCCGCAACAACCCGCAATCTCCTCGGCCCACTCGTGCGCATGGCCTACCGAGTGAATGTCATCGGCGCGCACCACGTGCCGGCGAGGGGAGGACTGCTGCTGGTCGCGAATCATCCCGGTATCGCCGATGCCACCTTGCTGGGTGCGGCATCGCCCAGGCCCGTGCGCGTGTTGATCGAAGCGGGAGCCTTCGCCCCCGTCTGGAGTGCACTGTCGCGCGGCAGCGGCCGCATCGTGGTGGCTGACGACGACCAGGCGGCAGCCGTGCGCGACGCCGTCACTCTCGTGGGGGGCGGCGAGGCCGTGGCCATGTTTCCCGAGGGCGGACTTCCCTCGGTCGATCACCCCGCGCGGGTTGCTTCGCTGGGCGCCGCCTACCTGCAGGTGGCCACCGGGGTCCCGGTCGTCCCCGTGGCCCTGCTCGGATCACATGGTCGTCGGCCGACCGATCCGCCGCCGGTCCGCGCCACCGTCGATGTCATCTTCGGAGCGCCCTTCACCCCCGAGTCGGTATCCGATCCGTGTGCTCGAGCCACAGTGGTCGATGTCGCTGAGGTCCTTCGCCAGCGCCTTGCTGACCACGTGATGACGGCCACGCACCGCACGGGGCGGGTCGCGGTAGCAGGGCAATTCTTCACACGTCAGGATGGGGCGCTGTGAACCAAGACGACCTTCCTGACGGCGACATCTTGCCGCTAGATGATGCCGACGACACGGCGTGGGTCGACGACTCGGATTCCGACGATGCGACCGCGATGGCGGATGCCGCCCGCGCCGCCGCCATCGCAGAGTTCGGCGAACTCGAGGAGTTCACGGACGACGTAGCGGATGAGAGGCTGCTTCCGACGGTTGCCGTGGTCGGTCGCCCAAACGTCGGCAAGTCGACGCTTGTCAACCGCATCCTGGGTCGCCGCGAAGCCGTCGTTGAGGATGTGCCGGGCGTCACGCGTGATCGCGTCAGCTACGAGGCGCAGTGGAATGGTCGCGACTTCATGCTCATGGACACCGGTGGCTGGCAGAAGGACGCGCGTGGAATGGCCGGACTCATTGCCGCCCAGGCTGAGAGAGCGATCAATGAGGCCGACGTCGTGATGTTCGTCGTCGATGCCACCGTGGGGGCCCTCAACGAAGACGAGGCTGTCGTGCGCGTGCTGCGCAAGTCAGGCGTCCCCGTGGTCCTGGTCGCCAACAAGGTCGACGATGCGCGCAGTGAGGCTGACGCGGCAGCGCTGTGGTCGATGGGACTGGGTGAGCCCTACAACGTGTCGGCGCTGCACGGCCGGGGGAGTGGTGACCTGCTTGACCACGTGGTCGACCTGCTCCCGGAGGAGGGCCAGGGCCGCACTCGCGGGGGAGGGCCGCGGCGCGTGGCCCTCCTGGGCAAGCCCAATGTGGGGAAGTCGTCGCTGCTGAACAAGCTGGCCGGCGAGGCACGCGTCGTTGTGGACTCGGTCGCGGGCACCACGGTGGATCCCGTCGACGAGCTCATCGTCCTCGGCGGCCGCGAGTGGTGGTTCGTCGACACGGCGGGCATTCGCCGGCGAGTCAAGGAGGCCAGCGGCCACGAGTACTACGCCAGCCTGCGCACGCATGCCGCGCTGGAGAAGTCCGAGGTGGCCCTGGTGCTGGTTGATGCGTCCGAGCCCCTCAGCGAGCAGGACCTGCGGCTGCTCTCGCTAGTCGTCGAGACAGGCCGAGCCCTGGTGATCGCCTACAACAAGTGGGATCTCATGGACGAGGATCGCCAGCGCTACCTCGAGAAGGAGATCGACCGCGAGCTGGTGCAGGTGCGCTGGGCCCCACGCGTCAATGTCTCCGCTCTGACGGGGCGCCACCTCCAGAAGCTGGTGCCGGCTCTTGACGAGGCGCTTGCCGGCTGGGAGACGCGCATCCCGACCTCGCGTCTCAATTCCTTCCTCTCCGAACTCGTGGCGGCGCACCCGCACCCGGTGCGCGGTGGCAAGCAGCCGCGCATCCTCTTCGGCACGCAGGCGGGCAATCGGCCTCCGACATTCGTGCTCTTCACGACCGGGTTCCTCGAAGCCGGCTACCGGCGCTTCGTCGAACGGCGGCTGCGCGAGGAGTTCGGCTTCGTCGGAACGCCCATCCGCATCAACCTGCGCATCCGCGAGAAGCGCCGCCGCGGCTAGCCCCTCCCCCCGTCGGGGCGGGTGCGTCGCGCGCGTGGCTGGTCGGTAGGCTTTCGTGGTTCCCGTAAGCCAGGTCACCTGGGACTGCGGGGCGGCGGGCTGTAGCGCAGCTTGGTAGCGCACTTGACTGGGGGTCAAGGGGTCGCAGGTTCAAATCCTGTCAGCCCGAC
>JBJTIQ010000277.1:0-14228 GCA_046095085.1 Actinomycetota bacterium
GTCGCAAAGGTGAGAATGAGGCCGACGGTGGCATTGCCGGTGGGGTAGAAGACCTGCTGGATCGTGGTCGCCAGGAGCCCGTAGACCATGAAGTCGTACCACTCGATCACCACGCCGCTGGTCGTGAAGAGGCGATTGCGGCGCTGAGCGGAGGCAGAGACGGCAGCAGGATCGGTCACATGCGAAGGCTATTGGGGAGGAGCGAGGTGGAGAGGCGAAATGCCGCGAGCCGATACGGCAGCGGGCGCCCCCGGCAGGATTCGAACCTGCGACCTTCGGTACCGGAAACCGGCGCTCTATCCCCTGAGCTACGGGGGCCGGGGCGTCCAGAAGGGTAACAGTCGCAACGCGCGGGCAGGCGCGCGCTACGAGGAGAACCAGCGCGGTGGCCCCGCTATGAGCGCGGTAACGAAGGATCCGACCGCGGCGCCTAGGCCGAGCGATGTGCCACTTAGGACGAACGGCGTGAACAGCCAGCCGATGATGAAGGCGATGACTCCGAAGGCGACTGCCATGACGATCGCGAAGGCGAGGCGCCCGCCGGGCTTGTCGCTACCGCGCTTGGCCGGTGAAGCGGCCTTCTTCTCGACGGCGCCGGATCCGCTCGTCGTGCCGGAGACCTCGGCCAGGAGGCGTTCGATGTCGTCGCTCATGCCTCCATCGTGCGGCACCGTCCGGCGGGCGTCCAGTCGGACGTTGATCGCACATTGAGGGGTTGCCGAGACACGCCTTCTCGGGGCACAGTGGAAGGGCGCCGGGCCGTGGTCGGGGGACTGGGCCCGGAATGCAGAACGGCCCGGCCCCCTTGAGGGCCGGGCCGTTCTGGCGTCGCGCGTCAGACGATGCGGACGTTGTCGGCCTGGGGGCCCTTCGGGCCCTGGACGATGTCGAACTCGACGCGCTGGTTCTCGTCGAGGCTGCGGTAGCCATCGGCCTGAATGGCGCTGAAGTGCACGAACACGTCGGCACCTCCGTCAGCCTGAGCGATGAAACCGAAGCCCTTCTCGGCGTTGAACCACTTCACAGTTCCCTGTGCCATGCGGGGTGACTCCTAGCGATAGATCCCAAGTGCGGATACGTGGTCGCCGGGCGGTTGCCCGGCGGGCTGATGGTGCGAGCCGACGTCCCGGCCTTGGGTCTTGCCCCAGGTAGCCGAAACGCCCGCCGTGTTGTGGGGGCGGGCGTTCCTCGAACGGTGGTTCTTGTGCAGCACAGCCACCATGACCGTAGCACGCGGTCACGAGGCCGCGGGGCGTGATCCGTGGACAGGGGACGGTCATGGCGCCGACTACGCTCCGGGCATGACCCCGGAGCAACTCGCTGACGCGATTCGCGGGGTAGTGGACGCCCTCGTGGCCGAGGGGGCGATCAGCGGCCCCGTGCCGGAGGAGATCGTCGTCGAACGGCCGCGGCAGAAGGAGCACGGCGACTACGCCACACCCGTGGCCCTCACCCTCGCCAAGTCGGCGGGCCGCCCGCCGCGGGAGATCGCCGCGTTGGTGAGCGATCGCCTCGCGGCAGTGCCCGGGGTCTCCGCCGCCGAGGTCGCCGGACCCGGCTTCGTCAACCTCCGCCTCGCGGCCGACGCCCAGGGCCGGGTGGCGGGCGACATCGTGGCGCGGGGAGCCGACTACGGTCGCGGGAGTGATCTGGCCGGACGTCGCATCAATGTGGAGTTCATCTCCGCCAACCCCACGGGACCACTGCACCTCGGTCACACCCGCTGGGCGGCGGTCGGCGATGCGATCGCGCGCGTCCTGGCCGCTGATGGCGCGGAGGTGTCCACCGAGTTCTACGTCAACGACCGCGGCGTACAGATGGACCGCTTCGGCGCGTCGGTGATGGCGGTCGCCAACGGCCGTCCCGTGCCGGAAGACGGCTACCACGGGGCCTATATCGCCGACCTCGCCGCGCACATCGTCGCCGAGCACCCGGAGTTCCTCGAGCTGTCGGACGACGAGCAGCTCGTGGCGTTCCGCGAGGCGGCCTACACCGTGCAGTTGGCCCAGCAGCGCGAGGTGCTCGACCTGTTTCGCACCCATTTCGACACCTGGTACTCCGAGCGGTCGCTCCACGAGTCCGGTGCGGTGGAGCGCGGGATGCAGAAGCTGCGCGATCAGGGCCATGTCTTCGAGTCGGAGGGCGCCGTGTGGCTGCGCACCACCGACTTCGGCGACGACAAGGACCGGGTCCTCATCAAGGCCGATGGCGAGCTCACCTACTTCGCCTCCGACACCGCCTACTACGTCGACAAGCGCAGTCGCGGATTCGATGTCGCGATCTACCTGCTGGGCGCCGATCACCATGGCTACGTCAATCGCCTGCGTGCTGTCGCCGCGTGCGCGGGCGACGACATGGATGGCAACGTCGAAGTGCTCATCGGGCAGATGGTGAAGATGCTGAAGAACGGCGAGGAGGTGAAGCTCTCCAAGCGTGCGGGCACGCTCATCACGCTCGAGGATCTCGTGGAGGAAGTCGGCGTCGACGCCGCCCGCTACTCCCTCATCCGCTACCCGGTCGATTCACCGCTCACCCTCGACCTCGACCTGCTGGTGCAGCGCACTAACGACAATCCCGTCTTCTACGTCCAATACGCCCATGCGCGCGTGAGCTCGGTCCTGCGCAACGCGGCCGACCTCGGGATCGACTGGCGCTCGACCGACTACGACGCGGCCCTGCTCGAGCACGAAAGGGAGGGCGAACTCCTGCGGGCCCTCGCGGAGTTCCCGGCCGTGGTGTCATCGGCCGCCGAACTGCGCGAGCCGCATCGCGTCCCCCGCTACCTCGAGTCGCTCGCGACGGCGTACCACCGCTTTTACGACGTGTGCCGGGTCCTCCCGCGTGGCGACGAGCCAACGGAGCAGATCCATCTCGCGCGTCTCTGGCTCTGCGCTGCGACGCGCCAGGTGCTGGCCAACGGCCTCGCCCTGTGCGGGGTCACCGCGCCGGATCGGATGTAACTGATTCATCCCTGCGTCGCGCACGAGCGATCAGAATCGCCACTGATAGTGCCAACAGGATGACCCCTGCCACGAAGAGCCCCGCGACCATGCCCAGCGTCTGCCCGGCAATCGAGAGTGAGCCTGCCCCGGCAGCGATCACTCCTCCGGCTGCCCAAACCCACGAGCCGCCCCGCGCGAAGATGATTACCGCGACAAGCGCGAAGATCAGGAGGGCGATCCGCGAGAACCACATCGCCCACATGATTTGCTGCTGTCCACTGTCGTCTGGCAAGGACGAGTCCAAGGTCATGAAGGCATTGCCGAGTTGCAGCCCGATGAAGGCGGTCACGCCAAGGGCTTCTGTCAGAACTCGTGGCGGTAGGAACCGCGGTGCGATGATGAGCCAGCCCACCGTGCACACCGCACCGACGGTCGCAATCACGAGGGGCAGGTCCCACGATCCGAGAATCCGGCTGGTGACCGACCACAGCCAGATGAGTCCAGTTACGGCGACGCTGAGAGTGGGCACCGCCCCGGGTGCCCACCACGCAGCGATGGCCGCGGCCACCAGGGCAAGCGACGCGAGTCCGATGGGCCAGTACGTGCCCTCGGTATCGATGCCGACTCCGGCCCATTCCAAGGCCACGACCAAAGCGGAGACGGCCAGAGGTATAGCGACGGCGAGGAGCACGCCTACGAGGCGGCGCCGAGCCGCATGATCGCGAATGGATTTGAGGCCACCCGCGGTAGTCGTCACGATCAGCGCCGTGACGTAGAGAGCGATTGCGCCGAGGGTGACGACCCCCAACTGGACAGGCTTTGGCCACAACGCCCAGGTCTGGCTAGCCAAGGTCAAGCCTGCGCCGACGATGAATGCAGCACCGATGTACCCGATGATCTCCGGGAGGGCTCCCCGGCGCTTGGTGTCCGGAGCCGCGACCACCTCCCCCGCGGACGGGGGTGACGTCAATGCTGCGACCTGGGCCCGGAGGCGAGCGGCCTCGGCCCTGAGCTCCTCCACCTCTGCCTGGAGGCGGGCCACGTCCGGCGCAGTGGAGCCGTCGGGGATCGGGGGCGTCGGATTCCGGGCGCTGGAGCTGTCGTCGGTCACGGAATGACCATAGCCATCCACCCCTGCCCGTGACGGCACACTGTCGAAGCGCAGCGCGGCTCAAAGAGGCCGAATCAGTCCGACGACTACCCTTGCGCTGTGCGCGCGCATCCTGCTGGTCCTCGGCACGGAGAAGTCCTTTCCTCTCCGAACGCGCCCGCGATTCCGTCGGGCGATCCGGCTGCCCTCGATGCGGCCGTGTGGCCCCTCGGTGCGCACCGCAACGGCCAGGGCGCTCTCGTCGTCGGCGGGGTGGACGTGCGCGACGCCGCACGTGACTTCGGCACTCCTCTCTTCCTGCTCGATGAAGCTGACTTCCGGGCTCGGGCCGCTGCCTTCCGAGTCGCCTACGACCCTGGTCGCACGGACGTCTACTACGCGGCGAAGGCCTTCCTCTGCACGACGATTGCGCGCTGGGCGGTCGAGGAAGGCCTGGGCATCGATGTGGCGAGCGGAGGCGAGCTGGCCGTGGCTGTCGCGGCGGGTGTGCCCGGAGGACGGCTGCTCCTGCACGGCAACAACAAGTCGCGGGGGGAGATCCGGCGCGCCCTGGAGTCCGGCGTTGGCCGGATCGTGGTGGACGCTCCCGCTGAGGTGGATCGCATCGCCGAGGTGGCACGTGACATGGGGGTGCGTGCGTCGGTGCTCGTGCGGGTGACCGTCGGAGTGGAAGCGCACACGCACGAATTCATCGCGACTGCCCACGAGGACCAGAAGTTCGGCCTCTCCCTCGCGTCCGGGGCGGCGTACGACGTCATCATGCGCATCGCGGGCGTGGATGTGCTGGACTTCCGCGGCGTCCACTCGCACATCGGTTCGCAGATCTTCGACGCCGCGGGATTCGAGGTCGCTGCCATGCGTCTCGTAGGCCTGATGGGTGAATTGCACGCCGAGGGCATCGAGGTTGCCGAGCTCAACCTGGGCGGCGGCATGGGCATCGCCTATGTGTCGGACGATGACCCGCTCGAGGCAGGCGCGATGGCCAAGGCCATCGAGTCGATCGTCGACGAGGCATGTGCTCGCGCGCATCTGCCCGTGCCGCGCCTTGCCTTCGAGCCTGGGCGCGCGATCGTGGGCCCGTCCGCGATCACGGTCTACGAGGTGGGCACCGTCAAGCCGGTCGAACTCGACCATGGGCACCAGCGCGTCTACGTGTCCGTCGACGGCGGGATGAGTGACAACATCCGGACAGCTCTCTACGACGCGGACTACACCGTGACGCTCGCATCGCGTGTGTCGACGGCCGCCCCGATGCTCTGCCGGGTCGTGGGCAAGCACTGCGAGAGCGGCGATGTCGTCGTTCGCGATGCGTGGCTGCCCGGGGATCTCCGCGCAGGCGACCTGCTGGCGGTCGCCGCCACGGGCGCCTACTGCCGCTCCATGGCCTCTCAGTACAACTACCTTCCGCGCCCGGCCGTCGTGGCGGCCCGTGACGGCAACTGCACGGTCATGCTCCGGCGCGAGACCGAGGAGGACCTCCTCGCCCTCGATCCGGGAGCGGCGGTCTGAGAGGCTAGGGCCTTCACCCGAGCCCCCAGGGAGCCCCCATGTCCGCGCAGATCACCGTCGCCCTGCTGGGCGGGGGCACCGTCGGAGCCCAGGTGGCCCGGCTCATCGTCGAGCAATCCGATGACCTAGAGGCGCGCATCGGCGCACCGCTTGAACTCGTGGGCGTCGCCGTGCGCGATGCATCGCGGTCGCGTGAGGGAGTCCCTGCGAATCTCATCACCGACGACGCCGAAGCCCTGGTCGAGCGCGGCAGCAACATCGTTGTCGAGGTCATGGGTGGCATCGAGCCGGCCCGCACGCTGATCCTGCAGGCTATGTCGGCGGGCTCATCCGTAGTGACGGCCAACACGGCCCTGCTCGCCGCCGATGGCGCAACCCTCTACGCTGCCGCCGAGGCCAACGGCGTCGACCTTTACTTCGAGGCGTCCGTCGCTGGCGCGATCCCCCTGCTGCGCCCGCTGCGCGAGTCCCTGGCCGGAGACCGCATCGTGAAGGTGCTCGGCATCGTCAACGGCACGACCAACTTCATCCTGAGCAAGATGGACGAGGAAGGCGCCGACTATGCCGACGTACTCGCCGAGGCACAGCGCCTGGGCTACGCCGAGACTGACCCGACGGCCGATGTCGGCGGGCTCGACGCTGCCGCCAAGGCGGCCATCCTCGCCGAACTCGCCTTCCACACGCGCGTGACCTTCGACGATGTCACCTGTGAGGGGATCACGGGCGTGACGTCGGCTGACGTCGCGGCAGCCCGCGACATGGGCTTCGTCATCAAACTCCTTGCTGTGGCTGAGCGCACGGACGACGGCCGTGGCGTCATCGTGCGCGTGCATCCCACGATGGTGCCGCGCGATCATCCGCTCGCGAGCGTCCGCGATGCGTTCAACGCGGTCTTCGTTGAGGCGGAGAGTGCTGGCGAGATGATGTTCTACGGGCGAGGTGCGGGCGGCGCACCCACGGCCAGTGCGGTGCTCGGCGATGTGGTCGCCGTTGCTCGCAACCTCCGCTCGGGGGGCCGCGGGCCGGGCGAGTTGACCTATGCCGCCCTCGACGTGCGTTCCATCGACGAGGCCCGCACCCGCTACTACGTCAACCTCGACGTCGCCGACCGCCCCGGCGTTCTCGCCGCTATCGCCCAGGCGTTCGCCGACAACGGCGTCAGCATCCAGGTCGTCCGACAGGACGGTCACGGTGACGACGCCGGCCTCATCGTCCGCACTCACCTGGCGACCGAGGGCTCGCTGCGTCGCACCGTCGACAACCTCCGCACGCTCGATGCCGTCAAGAGTGTCGTGGGCGTCATGCGAGTAGAGGGGGAGGCCGGGCCGTGACCGCTCCGCAGTGGCGCGGCCTGATCGAGGAATACCGCGACCGGTTGCCGGTGAGCGCGAGCACTCCCGTGGTCACGCTCCGAGAGGGCGGCACGCCGCTGGTCTATGCCTGCGTCCTCAGCGAGATGACCGGATGCCAGGTGTGGCTCAAGTACGACGGCGCCAACCCGACCGGTTCGTTCAAGGACCGTGGCATGACCATGGCCATCAGCAAGGCGGCCGAGAGTGGAGCACGCGCGGTCATCTGTGCCAGCACGGGCAACACGTCGGCGAGCGCCGCCGCCTATGCCGTCAAGGCCGGCATGGTGTGCGCCGTTCTCGTGCCAGAGGGGAAGATTGCGATGGGCAAGCTTGCCCAGGCGGTCGTGCACGGAGCGAAGCTCCTGCAGGTGCAGGGCAACTTCGATGACTGCCTGACGCTGGCCAGGGCTCTCGCCGACAACTACCCCGTGTCCCTCGTCAACAGCGTCAACCCGGATCGCATCGAGGGGCAGAAGACCGCCAGCTTCGAAGTGGTCGACCTCCTGGGCGACGCCCCCGACATCCACTGCCTGCCGGTCGGCAATGCCGGCAACATCACGGCCTACTGGAAGGGATACGCGGAGTACGCCGCCGACGGCCTCGTCACGCATCTCCCGCGCATGTGGGGGTTCCAGGCGGCCGGGGCTGCCCCGTTGGTGCTGGGTGCACGGGTCACGGCACCCGAGACGATCGCCACGGCCATCCGCATCGGCAATCCCGCGTCGTGGGACCTCGCCATCGCCGCGCGCGACGACTCCGGTGGCCTGATCGACAGCGTCACCGATGAGCAGATCTTGGCCGCCTACCACCTGCTGGCCGAGAAGGAGGGCCTGTTCTGCGAGCCGTCGAGTGCAGCGGGCGTGGCCGGCCTCCTGCAGGCGAAGGAGCGCGGTGCCCTGGACCTGGGCCAGACCATCGTCTGCACGCTGACCGGCAACGGGCTCAAGGACCCGCACTGGGCGCTTGAAGGGGCCCCCGATCCGATCGTCGTGCCGATCAGCGCGGACGTCGCTGCCGTCGCACTCGGACTGCGGAACTAGTCATGGGCGCCACGTTTCGCTCCGTCGGCGTCGAGGTCGTGGTTCCTGCCACGAGCGCCAATCTCGGCCCCGGATTCGACTGCCTCGGCCTTGCCCTCGGCATTCACGATCATCTGGCGGCCATGGTCACCGAAGACCCGGGCGTGCTCGTCCATGTCGAGGGTGAGGGGGCGGAGTACCTCCCGCGCGACGAGCGGCACCTGGTAGCCCGCGCGATGGCCAATGCTTGGGACGCCATGGGCATCGAGGCGCCCGGTGTCATCGTCAAGTGCAACAACGCCATCCCGCAGTCTCGAGGCCTGGGTTCGTCGGCTGCGGCGATCGTCGGTGGAATCCTTCTGGCGCGAGGCCTTGTCACCGACGGGGCCGAGCGCCTGCCTGATGAGGCCGTTCTCGATCTGGCCGCGTCGATGGAAGGGCATCCCGACAATGTGGCCGCGACTCTCCTCGGCGGCTTCACGACAGCGTGGGTGGCCACCCCGGGAGCCGACGACATGCATGCGGGCGCCATACGCCGGGATGTCCACGAGTCGGTCGTCCCCGTCGTGCTGGTGCCTCCTTCGGGAATGTCGACGGCAAGCGCGCGGCGCATGCTCGCCGATCAGGTCTCGCGCGATGACGCGGTCTTCAACCTTGGTCGCGTCGCCCTGCTCGTCCATGCACTGACCGCCGACCCCGCGCATCTCATGGCTGCGACCGAGGATCGACTGCACCAGGATGCCCGGTCAGGGGCGTATGCGCAGTCGCATGCCCTCGTCGCGGAGCTTCGCGGCAAAGGCGTTCCCGCGGTGATCTCCGGCGCGGGTCCGTCGGTACTGGCATTTGCCGATGAGGGCACCGTGGCCTTGGTCACCGAACGTGCACCGCAGGGATGGACTGCCCTCGTGGTCGACGCTGATCCTGCGGGGGCGCGCATCCACGTCCGAGGTGCCTGACCCGGCCCGCCCTTCCTCCGCCCCGGCACCGTGCTACGCTCTGCGTGTCCGTTCTCGGACAATGAAATCCCCGCTCCCCGCAAACCTCTCCAGGTCCGGTGGTGGCGGGCGGCGCAGGTCCCGATTCCCCTTACCGGCTTCGACCGCGCCAGACGACCCGGTCCACCGTGGACCGGGCAGGCAACTAAGGATCACTAGGTGACTGACACCACCACCGCCGCCAAGGGCGGCAATGGCCTGTCCAGCATGCTCCTCCCCGAACTCAAGCAGCTCGCTTCCTCCCTCGGTATCTCCGGGGCCAGCGCGATGCGCAAGAGCGATCTCGTGGCGGCCATCTCCGCCAAGCAGTCCGGAGGATCAGGATCTGGGGGCCGCAACGGCTCATCGGGCAACCGCGAGCAGCGCGAAGACCGCGGCAACCGCGAGCAGAGCTCCGATCGCGACGACCGCTCCTTCGACGATGACGGCGACGGCAACTCGCGCCGGAGGCGGCGTCGCGGCCGCGATCGCTTCCGTGACCGCCGCGACCGGCGCCCGGGAGGCTTCGGGGGCGACCAGGAGATCGAGCTCGCCGAAGACGACGTGGTCGTGCCGGTCGCCGGCATCCTCGACGTCCTCGACAACTACGCCTTCGTGCGCACTGCCGGCTATCTCCCCAGTCCCAACGACGTCTACGTCTCGCTGTCGATGGTCAAGAAGCATGGCCTACGCAAGGGTGATGCCGTCACCGGTGCCGTGCGCCAGCCGCGCGATGGTGAGCGCCGCGAGAAGTTCAATCCCCTGGTCCGCATCGACACCGTCAACGGCACCGACCCAGAGTCGGCGCGCCAGCGACCCGACTTCTCCAAGCTGACGCCCCTCTACCCGCAGGAGCGGCTGCGTCTCGAGCCCGATCCGGCCAACCTCACCACCCGCGTGATCGATCTCGTCGCACCCATCGGCAAGGGCCAGCGCGGCCTCATCGTGAGCCCTCCCAAGGCGGGCAAGACGATGGTTCTTCAGTCGATTGCCAACGCCATCACGGCCAACAACCCGGAGTGCCACCTGATGGTCGTGCTGGTCGACGAGCGACCCGAAGAGGTCACCGACATGCAGCGCTCGGTCAAGGGCGAGGTCATCGCCTCCACCTTCGACCGCCCGGCCGAGGATCACACGATCGTCGCCGAGCTCGCGATCGAACGAGCCAAGCGCCTGGTTGAGCTCGGGCACGACGTGGTCGTCCTGCTCGACTCGATGACCAGGCTCGGTCGCGCCTACAACCTCGCGGCTCCCGCGTCCGGTCGCATCCTGTCGGGCGGCGTGGACTCCACGGCCCTCTATCCGCCCAAGAAGTTCTTCGGCGCGGCCCGCAACATCGAAAACGGCGGATCGCTGACGGTCCTGGCCACCGCGCTCGTCGAGACCGGATCGCGCATGGACGAGGTCATCTTCGAGGAGTTCAAGGGCACGGGCAACATGGAGCTCAAGCTCGATCGCAAACTGGCCGACAAGCGCATCTTCCCGAGCGTCGACGTCGATGCTTCGGGCACGCGCAAGGAAGAACTCCTCATGGCCCCGGACGAGCTCAAGATCGTCTGGAAACTGCGTCGCGTGCTGCACGCCCTCGACCAGCAGCAGGCCATCGAGCTGCTGCTCACCAAGCTCCGCGACACCAAGAGCAACCTCGAGTTCCTCCTCCAGGTGCAAAAGACCACCCCGTCCGTCACGGCCTCGGTCAGCGAGGACTGATTGGGGGATCAGCCCCCCGTTGCCGTACCCTTCCCAGGTCCGGTTCACCGCCTCGGCGGACCCGGACGCGCCCGCCAAGGGCGGCGGCTTGGTCGTCGCCACGGCGGGCCAGAGAGGAGCAGTCATGAAGTCGGGAATCCATCCCGAGTACGTCGAGACGCAGGTCACCTGCAGCTGCGGATCCACGTTCACCACGCGCAGCACCGCGAAGAACGGCGTCATCCACGCCGATGTCTGCTCGCAGTGCCACCCCTTCTACACCGGGCGCCAGAAGATCCTCGACTCGGGCGGTCGCGTCGCGAAGTTCGAGAAGCGCTTCGGCGGCAAGGCCGCCAAGGACTCCGCCGCAGCCGCGGCGGACTAATCCGCACCGCTACTAGGTAGGCCGCCTCGATGTTCGACGCCTGCGTCGACCTGTCGTCCGAATACGACGGCATCGAGCGGCGGCTGGCCGATCCCGCGGTTCACGCCGACCCGGCCGAGGCTCGTCGCCTCGCTCGTCGGCACGCGGAGCTGCGGCCGATCATGGAGTCCTACCGCACGTGGCTCGGACTGGGTGACGACATCGCGGCGGCCCGTGAACTCGCCGCGACGGATCCGTCGTTCGCCACCGAGGCGGATGCCCTCGAGGCGCAGCGCGACGAGGTTGCCGAGCGCCTGCGTTCGCTGCTCGTCCCACGCGATCCACTCGATGGCAAGGACGTCATCCTCGAGATCAAGGCGGGGGAGGGCGGCGAGGAGTCGGCGCTCTTCGCCGGAGACCTGCTGCGGATGTACCTGCGCTACGCCGACCAGCGCGGCTGGAGCACCGAGGTGATCGAGGCCGAGGAATCCGACCTCGGCGGCTACCGTGACGTTGCCGTGGCCGTGAAGGCGCGCGGCGTGCCCGAGCCCGGCGAGGCTCCCTACGCACGGCTGAAGTTCGAAGGCGGCGTTCACCGCGTCCAGCGGGTGCCGGTCACCGAGTCGCAGGGCCGCATCCACACGTCGGCCGCCGGCGTGCTCGTGCTCCCAGAGGCCGAGGAGGTCGATGTCACGATCGACCCCAACGACTTGCGGATCGATGTCTATCGCTCATCCGGTCCGGGCGGGCAGAGCGTCAACACCACCGACTCGGCGGTGCGCATCACGCACATCCCGACCGGCACCGTGGTGTCGTGCCAAAACGAGAAGAGTCAGCTGCAGAATCGCGAGCAGGCGATGCGCATCCTGCGCGCGCGGCTGCTGGCACTGGCGGAGGAGCAGGCCGCGCAAGAGGCATCCGACAGCCGGCGCGCGCAGGTGCGCACCGTCGATCGCAGCGAGCGCATCCGCACCTATAACTTCCCGGAAAATCGGATCAGCGATCACCGGGTGGGGTTCAAGGCCTACAACCTCGACCAGGTGCTCGAGGGCAATCTCGACGACGTGATCCAGGCATGCCTCGATGCCAGCGCCGCTGCCGCGCTGGCATCCGGGGAGGGCGGGTGACGCCCTCGACGCCGACGGGGGGCCCGCCCGATCGCGTCATGGGCGGCTGGCAGTCCCTGCGCGACGTGCTGGCCGATGCCCAGCGACGGCTCACGGCCGCCGGGGTGCCGTCGCCGGAGGTTGACGCCTCGCTCTTGGCCGCGCACGTCCTCGGCGTCCCGCGGGGGCGCCTCTACCTGCAGGACCCGATGCCGGGCGATCAGCGCATGGCCTTCGAGCGCCTGCTCAGCCGTCGCGTGGCCCGCGTGCCCCTGCAGCACCTGCTCGGCAGCGCTCACTTTCGGACGATCGAACTCTCCGTGGGGCCCGGAGTCTTCGTCCCGCGTCCCGAGACCGAACGCGTGGCCGGCACCGCCATTGACGCATTGCGCGCACTCCCGGCATCCGAGCGCATCGCTGTCGACCTGTGCACCGGATCCGGCGCGATCGCCATTGCCATGGCCGTGGAGGTCGACGGCTGCTCGGTGACGGGGGTCGAGGTCGATCCGGCAGCGGCGCGCTGGGCGCGCACCAACGCGGAGCGCTATGCAGGCGCCGTGGCGACGCGGAGTGGCTCGGTGCGCATCGTCGAGGCTGATGCGACGCGATGCGCGGGTGTGGGTGGGCAGCTCGCCGAACTCGCTGGCGCCGCGGCCGTGGTGGTCATGAATCCTCCCTATGTCCCCGAAGGAGCCGTCGTGCGCGATCCGGAGGTGCGCGACCACGATCCTGCGCGGGCGCTGTATGGCGGCCCCGATGGCCTGCGCGTGATCCGCGGCGCCATCGATACGGCCGCGATCCTGCTTCGCGCAGGAGGCCAGGTGGTCATCGAGCACTCCGACGAGCAGGGTGAGTCAGCGGGCGAGAGCGGCGTGCCCGGCGTTCTCCGCATGGACTCGCGTTGGCGCGACGTGACCGATCACCTCGACCTGGCTCGACGCCCGCGGTTCACCACGGCGACCCGGGCGGTCTGACGTGACATTGCGGATCGATGTCGGCACGCGGCCATCGTCCGCGCGCAGTCGAGGCATCACCGCGGCGAGCGCTGCGGTCCGCCGCGGCGAGCTCATCGTCGTCCCCACGGAGTCCATGTATGGGCTTGCCGCAGACCCCTTCTCCGCGCGGGGCATGTCCGCGTTGCGCGAGGCGAAGGGGCGGGGTTCGGCCCTTCCAGTGGGCGTGCTGGTCGGCTCGGTCCGAGCCGTCGAGGGCCTGGCGCGCGGCATCACGCAGCATGGACGCGACCTGATCGCGGCCTTCTGGCCCGGACCCCTGACGCTGATCGTGCGCGAGCAGCCGACCCTGGCCTGGGACCTCGGCGGCGACTCCGGGGCGATCTCGGTGCGCATGCCGCTCCATCCGGTGCTCCTCGACCTGCTTGCCGCCACCGGGCCGCTGGCCGTCACGGGGGCCCAGCGTGCGGGCGAGCCAGCGGTGCGCACATGCGATGAGGCCGAGGCGCAGCTCGGCGACACCGCCGCGCTCTACGTGGATGCGGGCCCCTGCCCGGTCGACCTGCCGAGCGCGATCGTCGACCTCACCTCCGATCCGCCCGCCCTACTTCGCGAGGGCGGTTACGACGCGGACGCCCTTCGCGAGGTCTGCCCCGACCTCGTCGGGCCCGAGGCCTGACCGAATCGCACCCTCTGGCGCTGACGGCGCGCGCCGATGCCGGTTCGGCCCGGCGGTACGGCTACGCCGTCCCTGTCGGGCTGGCCCCGTAGACTCCCCGCAGGCAAGCGAGGGAGCGATGACCATGGACACGCCGTTCTGGGGACCTGATTTCGATCAGTTGCAGGCCGAGGATCCCGAGATCGCGGGCATCCTGCTCTCCGAGCTCGATCGAGCCCGCGGTGGCCTGCAGCTGATCGCGAGTGAGAACTTCACCTCGCCGGCCGTGCTGGCCGCCCTGGGATCCACCCTGAGCAATAAATACGCCGAGGGATACCCGGGCAAGCGCTACTACGGCGGTTGCGCCGAGGTCGACAAAGCCGAGGTGATCGGCATCGAGCGTGCCAAGGAGCTCTTCGGGGCCGAGCACGCCAACCTCCAGCCGCACAGTGGCGCCAGCGCCAACCTCGCCGCCTACGGTGCCTTCGTCAAGCCGGGGGAGACCGTGCTCGCGATGAGCCTGCCGCACGGCGGACACCTCACCCACGGCT
>JBJTIQ010000278.1:0-8043 GCA_046095085.1 Actinomycetota bacterium
GCCGTAGGCGAGCCGACGTTTGTGACGGCGCTCCGGGGGCTCGTAGACTGCATGGTGGAGGTGCGCACGCTGCCGCGCCCTGCTCACTCCGGCATGTACGGCGGGCCCGCGCCCGATGCGCTCCTTGCCATGATCCGCATCCTCGACTCGCTGCGCGATGACAAGGGCGATACGACGCTCATTCCTGGATTCGAGTGGCAGGGGGCGCAGGCCGACGAGGGTGAATTCCGCGCGGAGTTGGGCATGCGAGCCGATCAGCCGCTCCTCGGCACGGGCCCGCTCACCGACCGGCTCGTCTCGCGCCCGGCGGTCAGTGTCATCGGGCTGGATGCCCCACCGGTTGAGGGAGCCATCAACGCGGTCGTGCCCTATGCCCGGGCAAAGGTGTCGCTCCGCGTGCCGCCCGGGACCGATACGCAGGCAGCCATGGACACTCTCTGCGCCCACCTGCGATCGGCCGCGCCCTGGGGTGTCGATGTGGTGGTGACGCCTGGAGAGCAGGGGCGAGGGTGCGCGATCGCGACCGATGGCCCCGCGTATGCCGCGGCTCGATGGGCGATGGAGACGGCGTTCGGCAAGGCGTCGGAAGAGGCGGGGGAGGGCGGCAGCATTCCCCTGGTGGCAGCGCTGATGGACGTCGCTCCACATGCGGAGGTGTTTCTCATCGGTGCGGAGGACCCTGCGGCGCTCATCCATGCACCCAACGAGTCCGTCGATCTCGGTGAGCTCGAGCGCATGGTGCTGGCGGAGGCGCTCTTCCTTGCCCGCCTCGGCGGCTCGGTCTAGCCGCAGCGCAAGCTCGGCGGGGCTCGTATTGCCGGCGGGTGATGCATGCGGGAGGTCGGACGTGACGCGGGCGGTGGGCGCCCAGTGGCAGGTGCTGGCACACTCGAAGAGTGGGACTTTTCAACAGGCGTAAGCGGCACGCTGCATGGGACCGGGGATCGACGCCCGAGGACATTCGTCACCTGGAGGACTTCACGAAGTCGCGTCGCGGGGTGGAGGCCTATCTCGAGCCGGTGACGATGGCCACGGAGACGACGGTGGTGCTCGTTGCCCACGATGGAGAGTGGACGCGCCGCCGAGTGGAGTCGCCCGAGGAGGCTCGCGACCTTTCCCGCGGCTGGGGTATTCCGATCTACGACACCCAGCTCGTGGGGTATCCCCCGCGGATGCGCGAGTGGACACAGCGACATAAGCAGGAGCGCGGAACCCTTTAGCGACGCACGGCTCCACGATCGTTGGCCCTCGCGCTGCACGTCGCCAGCCGCGCGCAGCGAAAGCCCGCCGCATCGCCCATCACTCACGCCTCGGCCGGTGCGCCGCCTGCCCCTAACGCATATCCGCCGGTGCCTTTGCCAGCTCAGGCGCGCTCCGCGCCAGGCTCCGCGGCCTCGTGCAGCAAGTCGGGGTGGCTGGGATAGGCGTGCCCGGTTGCCGTCGACACCCACGTGAGGTTGCCCTCGACGTCGCTGTCGATCACGAAGTGGCCGGCCGTGATGACGAGATGGTCGGGCCCGCACACGCCATGCACGTTGTCGGGCGTCGTATTGGCGCCGTCGAAGTCGATGGCATGGTCGAGCTGCGCGTCGCAGTCCGGGCGCGTGTCGATGCT
Organism: Actinomycetota bacterium; assembly: GCA_046095085.1. GTDB lineage: Bacteria > Actinomycetota > Actinomycetes > S36-B12 > S36-B12 > Mxb001. The sequence goes on from JBJTIQ010000278.1 coordinate 1,616, forward strand.
GTTGGCCGTGCGATGCCGGTTGTATCCACAGGGCTAGCCATGCCGTGCGGGTAACCCTGCCGGAGATGTCCACAGGGCTAGCCATGCCGTGCGGGCCACCGTGCCGGGCCATGCCTGCTGCCATCGCGACGAACCCCGCGGGGCTCTGGGTAGTCTCGGAACATGGCGTACGTCGACCAACAGACCATTGATTCCTACGCCCGCGATGGAGCCGTCGTCCTGCGTGGCATCTTCACCCCCGACGAGGTGGAGCTGCTGCGCGCAGGAGTCGCTCGCAACCTCGCCGAACCGGGGCCACTCGCGGCCGTCGCCAGCGACGAGAGCGACGCGGGGCGCTTCATCGAGGACTTCTGCAATTGGCAGCGCATCCCCGAATACGAGCAGTTCATCCGCACGTCGCCCGCTGCCGAGATCGCGCGCGAGCTCATGCAGAGCCAACACGTGCGCCTCTACCACGACCATCTCCTCGTCAAGGAGCCCAAGACCCGCCAGCGCACGCCCTGGCATCAGGACCAGCCCTACTACAACGTCGAGGGGCGCATCAACGTCTCGATGTGGATGCCGCTCGATTCCGTGCCGCGCGAATCCACGCTTGAATTCGTCGCAGGTTCTCACCTTGGCCCGTGGCTGATGCCGCGCACGTTCAGGGACGAGCAGGCCAAGTGGTTCCCGGAGGGCACGCTGGGTGAGCTGCCCAAGATCGAGGATGACCGCGACGCCTACCCGATCCTCGGCTGGGATCTGGAGCCTGGCGATGCGGTGTGGTTCCACATGCTGACGCTGCATGGCGCTGCCGGTACGACGAGCCTGCGCCGCGCGTTCTCACTGAGATTCCTGGGTGACGACATGGTGCACGCGCCGCGTCCGTGGCGCACGTCGCCGGAGTTTGCGGGCCTGGCCGATGAGTTGCCGGAGGGTGCGGCCATGGATCACCCGCTCTTCCCGGTGCTGGTGTAGCTGGTGAGAAGGCCGCAGCAGAGGGTGCGTGGTCGAGCCAGCGGGCGGCTGGTCGTCGCGGATGCAACCCGGTTGTCGTAGTGGTAACCCGGTTATGGCACATGCGACCCGGTCGTGACGGCTAGCAGCACCGGCGTGATCGCCACCAGCTGAATCAGAGCATCGCGACAGACAGGAGTACTGCGTGGACGCTGCGTCACCCTTGTCAGACCCGGCACCGCTCGCTGGCTAGCCCTCCGACCAGAAGACGTTCCGGCCGGCGACAGTCGCCGAGGACACGGGCACGCCGTACGCGCGCGTGAGAGCCTCGGTCGTCAGCGTCTCGGTCGTTGGCCCCTGGGCCAGGACGCGACCGTGCGACAGCAGTGTCGCGGAGTCGGCAAGGGCCGCGAGTCGGCCCAGGTCGTGCCCCACGATGACGATGGCATCGCCCGCCTCACGCCTGCGTCGAAGGGCTGCATCAAGGTGCGCCTGACCCGCCAGGTCGAGTGCCGCATCGGCCTCATCCAGTAGCAGTACGGGCGCGCGTTGGGCGAGTACGCGGGCCAGGTGGACGCGTGCGCGCTCGCCGCCGGACAGCGCGGTGACCGGGCGGTCGAGGAGAGCGCGCAGGTCGTGGTCGTCGATCACGTTGGCGAGGACAATGTCGTCGTCACTAGCCGCGGCCGTGCCACGCCACGGAAGGCGGCCCCATCCCACGACCTCCCGTACGGTGAAGGGAAAGGCAAGCGGCGTTTCCTGCGTCAGGAGAGCGCGGCGCCGAGACGCCTCGCGCGCGCTGATGCGCGACCACTCGTCCCCGTTGATGAGCGCGGTGCCAGCGTCGGGTGCGAGATCGCCTGCGAGCACGGCGAGGATTGTGGACTTGCCGGACCCGTTGGGCCCGACGAGAGCGTGGATCTCGCCGGCTGCCACGGTGACGCTGACGGCATCGAGTCGACCGTGCACGCATACGTCGCGTGCCTCGATAGGGGCGCTCATGCCCACCCACCCTGCGAGGCACGGGTGCGCAGCAGCAGCAGGACGAAGACCGGTGCGCCAATCACCGCTGTCACCACCCCGAGAGGCAACTCCACCGGCGAGACCACCGTGCGCGCAATAGTGTCGGCGACAAGCAGGAGCAAAGCCCCTGCGAGCGCGGAGCCGATGAGAAGGCCACCGTGCCGCGGTCCAATGAGAAGGCGCACAGCATGCGGAACCACGAGGCCAACGAAGGCGATCACGCCAACGACGGCTACCCCTGCCGAGACAGCCAGGACGGCCGCGCCGAGGGCTAGTAGGCGAGTGCGATTGACATCCACGCCGGCGGCCCACGCGGCGCGATCGCCGAGGCCCAGCACATCGAGGTCTCGCGCCACGACGGCTGCCGCGAAGGCTCCCACCACCAGGAAGGGCAACGTCGACCACACCCCGGGCCACGTCGCGAGCGCGAGGCTGCCGGTTGTCCAGAAGGTTGCCGACCGTGCGCCCGCCGTGTCGGACACGGCGACGACCACCGCAAGCACCGCAGCGGCAAACGCCGTCACCGCCGCACCGCCCAGCACGAGCGTGACCACCTCGGTGCGCCCCGACGATGAGCGGGCGATCCACAGCACGAGTGCCATCCCCGCGAGCCCGGCAACGGTGGCACCCACGGCCGCTAGCCACGAGGAGTACGCCGCACCGATCGCGACAGCGACGACAGCGCCGAGCGCTGCGCTCGCAGACACGCCGATGATCCCGGGGTCAGCGAGGGGGTTGCGCAGTGTGCCTTGCAGCAGCGCACCCGAAATGCCCAAGCCCGCACCCACAATCAGTGTGAGCGCTATGCGTGGCGCACGTATCTCGGTGACGATGACGCTCGAGGTCTCGGCTGCTCCGACGAAGAGCGCCGCCGCAGCTGCCGCGGCGAGCACAATGGCCAGCGCGACGAGCACGACAAAGGTGCGCATTCGACGTGCCCCGGCAGTATCGACTCCGCGCGAGCGAGTGTCGCTTGTCATGGTGAAGTCGACGCGGCCCGGGTGAGTGCAACGCGCAACAGATCGACGAGGGCACCGGTGCGTGGCCCGAAGGACAGCAGGACCTCGTCATCGACGGCGATGACGCGCCGCTCACGGCCCGCGGTCGTCTGGCTGACGCCGGGTAGAGCCACGAGGCCGTCCACGCCGTTGACCGAGTCGAGGCCGCCCGTCATGACCAGCAGGACGTCAGGGTCCAGCGCCACTAGTGCCTCCGCTGTGAGAGGCGTGAAGGCCTCGAGCCCCGCCTCCGCACCCGCATCGACACCGCCCGCAGCCGCGATCAGGGCGTCGGCACCCGATCCCTGTCCGCCCAGGAGGTAGATCGCGGACGTACCGCGCAGGTAGAGGAAGGCGACGCGGGGAGCATCGGCGCCCGGTGACGGATCCGGCGACGCACCGGCGGCTGCGGACGCCGTGCCGTCGGGGGAGTCGGGCGATGCCGTCGCCGCACCGGGCAGTGTGGCGAGCAGGGGCGCGGCATCAACGGCGATGGCGTCGGCGATCGCCCTCGCCCGCGGTCCCATGTCGGCGAGAGTCCACGCTTCCGGTACCTCCACGACACGCGCACCCGCTGCCTCGATCTGCTGGAGTGCCTCCGGCGGAGTGGTCCGTGCGTCGACGATGACGAGATCCGGATCGAGGGCGATCACGCGCTCCGCCGAGACGCTGTGCGCCTCGGTGACGACCGCCGCCTGAGTCGGCACCTCGCTCGTCTCATCGCGACCGACAACGCGATCACCGACGCCGAGGGCGACCAGCGTCTCGCCGACTCCGGTGGCCAAGCTCACGATGCGCTGCGGCGTGGCCGGTCCGGGTACGCCGACCGCGGAGATGTCCGGCAGATCGACGGCGGAGATGACGATCGCCTCGCCGGGCGCGGTAGCCGGGAGAGGTGCGCCGGGAGCGCCGGATGATCCGGGCTCCCCGGTCGTGGTCGGTGATGATTGACTGCCGGATGCGGCACTTCCCGGCGCGGCGGCGCTCGATCCACCGGTGCCGGAGCCCGAGCACCCGGTGGCCGCCAGCGTGGCCACGGTGAGTGCCGCGACGGCGAGTACGACAGCGCCGGATCGGTGCCGCGGGCCAGGCATCGCGTTGGCGTTACCGGTGCCCGGGCTGGGCCACGGACTCGCGATGGACGCTGCGCGGTCGGGGCGGCGTACGGTCACCCCCTCAGTATCCCGAGGGCACGCGCCCGAGATCCCGACATGGCGTCGGAATCTTGCCGACACCGTGTCAGGCGCATGAGCGGTCTCCGCGCCTAAGGTGCGGGCATGCGACGTGCGCTCGTGGCTATGGCGGCATTCGCCGTGATGGCCCTTGGACTCACGACCGTGCAGGCCGCTTCTGCATCCCTCAGTCCTGTCGCGAACTCGACCCCTACGCGGGTCCGGCTCCCGTTGTCCCCGCCCCTGGACGCCGCTCAGTCACGTACGGCCTCGGCAACCGATGACGCACGGGCGAGCGATCCCCGCGCGATCCGTCCGCGCGCCAGCGCCAAGGGAGCCAAGGGCCAGACACTCACGGTCACTCCCACGTCCGGACTGTCGACGTATGGCCAGACGCTCGCGGTGAGCGGACGCGGCTTTAGTGAACTCGTCGGCATCTACGTCGGCCTGTGCGTGATGCCGCGGCCCGGCGCCAAGCCGACCCCGTGCGGTGGTGGCGTCGACCAGGACGGCAGCTCGCAGGCATCGGCGTGGATCTCATCTAATCCGCCGCCCTATGGGTCGAATCTTGCGATTCCCTACAAGCGTGGCGGCAAGTTCAGCGTGCGCATCAAGGTGAGCCCGCGCATTGGCTCCTACGACTGCCGCGAGGTGCGGTGCGCGGTCGTCGCGCGCGCCGACCACACCCGGGCGACTGACCGCACCTGGGATGTCGCCGTCCCCGTGAGTTTCAGGTAGACCACCGCACCATCCCGAGGAGGAAAGCACATGCGCACGATGAGACGGGCTGCGTTCGGTGCAGCCGCCCTGGCCGTGACGGCCTCCATGCTGACGGCCGCGCAGGTCGCCACCGCTGATGGCTTCACGGTGACGGCCAATGGCGTCGCCAATGGAGGCAGGATCGACAACCTGCCGCCGAGTTCCACGGTGACGATGAGCGTGGGCAATCTGCCCGCGGGTGTCGGGCTCTACGCCTTCCACTGCCTGGTGCCGCCGCCCGGTGGGAGCCCCGTGCCTACGCGCTGCGACGCCGGTGATGGCTCGCTGGTCTACATCCTTGCCGCGACCTCGCCGCAGACGACGACTCGACCCCTCACGGTGAACGCCGAGTTCGAGGGGAAGAATCCGAATCCGCAGGGTGGTGACACGGGGACGACGGACGTCAACTGCCGTGTGGACATGTGCGCGATCTACACCCTCGGTGCCGGGCGCGAGAGTGCCAACCCAGCGTATGTCAAGGTCTTCTTCACGGGGTTCGCAGCAGTCGGCCCTCGTGCCAAGGACAGCGCCGTGGTGAAGCTGGACAACCGCGCCGTGCGTCCCGGTCGCGAACGCGTGGTGAGTTACTCGAAGGCCACGCCCTTCACGGTGATCATGGCCTCGGGTCAAACCGCGTCACTGGAGTCGAAGAAGTGCGATGTCCGCAACGGGGAGATCCGGGCACTCACCACAAAGGGCTCCTGCGCGGTCAAGATCTCGACGCCGGGCAATGACGCCTACCGCCCCTACCACGCGACGGTGACGTTCAAGATCGTGAAGTAGTGCTGCGGGCCGATTAATGGCGCGGGATTAGCGAGCGAGGTCGACGCCGGCGAGTGCGAATGTGATCGCCGCGTCGACCTCGGCGGCGGCGGGACGGCCGCCCTCGATATGCCGGGTGGCGGACTCGACGACTCCCCAGACGTAGGAAGCGATGCGATCCGCGTCCGCTATCCCGAGCTCTCGCAAAGCTCCGTGGACTGGCGCGGCAAGCTCGCGGTGCAGCGACTGCACCTGGGCACGGCGTACCGGCGGAAGTGTCGCGTCGCCAGCCGCGCGGACCAGCGCGTGGCGGCCGTCGGCGACGTAGGACAGGGATGCTCGAATCCATGTGGCCAGCCGCTCGCGAGGGTCCGAGATGTCGCGTACGGCGGCGTCAAGGTGGTCGATCCAGGCCGCCAACTCGTCGACGAGGACATCGGCAATGAGATCGGCAGCGGACCGGTAGTACTCATAGACGGCCGACCGTGACAGGCCCGTCCGCGCAGCGACCGCCGCCATGGTGACCGTGCCCGAGTCACGCATGACACTGGCCGCTGCCTCGACAAGGGCGTCGCGGCGCTGCTCGCGGTGCTCCGCGAGGGTCGGCGCGTCGATCCGAGGCACGCCCTCATCGTGCCACGAGATCGATGGCATCTCACCTTGAAGCCGTCCGTGGGCCGTAGGGGCGGGGCACGCCTCCCGGCTGGCACGGTGCTGGCCGGCGGGGGGTGGAGACTAGCGCCGTGGACGCGCGGACCGCTTGGACGGTTGCGCTGAC
>JBJTIQ010000279.1:0-4364 GCA_046095085.1 Actinomycetota bacterium
TATCAGTGTGAGCGCGATGGCGTAGACGGCGTCAGAAAACAGGATCACGCGCTCGAAGCCCTGCGTGCCGCGATCGTAGAACCGCTGGGTCCAGGGATCGGCCGAGTCGTCGCGGTGAGACTCGGGCTGGTCCTCGCTCACTTCATCGAGCATGTGTCGAGCGTAATGGCTCTAGGGGTCGACGAGGTCGATTCGCACGGCCGTGAGCATCTCGGGCAGCCCGGCCACCACGTCGCGACGTGGGTCCGGCACAGCCAGGTGCGGTCCACGCGGGACCTCGGTGAGCGCTCTCAGCCGTGGATCGGCGAGCACCTGCTCGACCAGTGCGCGATCGCCCCCGGTCACGAGATAGGCGAGGGGCAGGCACGGCAGTACCACGTCCTGCGCATAGGCCGCTGCCGCGTCGACGAGCTCATCGGCCTGCTTCTGTCGCCGCCGGGCGAAGCGCTGCTGGGACCAGCCGCCCGCCGCAGTGCGGCCCTGCACGTGGCGTCGGCCGGTGTCGCTCGCTTCGACGCGACCGTCGTCGACGACCGCGGCCGCGAAGCCGCCCCGGCGCACGAGCACGACGCCGCAGCGCGGGGGATGCGAGACAAGGTCGACGAACGCGTCGACGGTCACGACGTCAGTGGAGGGGAACAGCGGCCGCAGCCGTGCGGATGCGCCGTCGTCACCGTCGATGACGAGATCGCCCGCATCGATGCGCGGCGCGCCTGCGTGGCGCTTGCGAAAGCCGTCGATCCACCGGCTGATGCGCTGCGCCGGCACCGACACGGTGCGCGACGTCATGCGCCGAACGCTACCTCAGGGTGAGGCGTGGTCCCGCGAGCCGATCATGGGGATGGCTATCGGGACCGGGCCATGGTGCTGTAGACACTTCTCCCATGAACGACGTGACCAATGTGCTGGGTGGCCCGCTCCAAGAGTGCGGGCGCGACCCGGTGACCGGCTTCTACCGAGACGGCTGCTGCTCGACCGGCCCCGAGGACCTCGGCTCCCACACCGTGTGCGCCGTGGTCACCGCGGAGTTCCTCGAGCATCAGCGCGCCACCGGCAACGACCTCATCACAGCTCATCCCGCCTACCAGTTCCCCGGGCTCAAACCGGGCGACCGCTGGTGCGTGTGCGCGAGCCGGTGGCTGCATGCCTATCGCGATGGCGCGGCCGCACCGGTCGTGCTCGCGTCCACCAATTCCGCCGCCTTGCGCATCGTGCCTCTCGAGGCCCTGCAGGAGCACGCGGTCGACGTCCCCGAGACTCCCGCCGACCTGGCGTAGCGGCGTACGCTCCATCCATGACCACCATCGCGGGCCGAGCCGATCTCGACGTCGAGCTGCTCGCGGCGCGTGAGAGATACGCCGAGCGCCGGCCCGTCACGGCCCGCATGCACGAAGAGGCGTGCGAGGTCATGCCCGGCGGCAACACGCGCACGGTTCTCTATCACGGGCCCTTCCCCCTGCGCATGGCGCGCGGCTGGGGCTCGCGACTGGTCGACGTTGATGGCATCGAATACGTCGACATGCTGGGCGAATACACCGCGGGGCTCTACGGCCACAGTCAGGAAGCGATCCTCGACGCCGTGCGCTCGGCCATGGACGACGGCCTGAGTCTTGCCGGGCACAACGTCTACGAGGGGCGCTTGGCGCGACTGCTCGTCGACCGCTATCCAGCCCTGGACCTCGTGCGCTTCACCAACTCCGGCACCGAGGCCAACCTGATGGCCGTGTCGCTTGCGCGCGTGGTCACCGGTCGCCCGGCGATCGCCGTCGCCTACGGCGGCTACCACGGTGGCCTGATGTATTTCGGTGGCGGCGGCTCTCCCGTCAACGCCCCCTACGAGACCGTCCTCATGACGTTCAACGACATCGAGGGGTCGCGCGCCGTCCTGCGTGCCAACGCCGACCGGCTCGCCGCGGTCGTCGTGGAGCCCGTGCTCGGCTCTGCGGGCTGCATCCCCGCCGACCCCGCCTACCTGGTGATGCTGCGCGAGGAGACCGCGTCGCTGGGGATCACGCTGATCTTCGACGAGGTGATGACCTCGCGGCTGTCACCGGAGGGCGCGGGTGCGGCGTACGGCGTCACCCCTGACGTGATGACCCTCGGCAAGTACCTCGGCGGCGGCCTGTCCTTCGGAGCCTTCGGCGGTCGCGCCGACCTCATGCGCCGCTTCGATCCAACGGCACCCGACGCTCTCCCGCACGCGGGCACCTTCAACAACAACGTGCTGACGATGGCAGCCGGCATCGCCGGGCTCACGGAGGTGCTCTCCGACGAGGCCTTGGTTGAGCTCAACGCGCGAGGCGAGCGCCTGCGAGACCGGCTCAACGAGGTGGTGGCGCCGCACGGCTGGATCGCCACCGGCCGCGGGTCGATGGTCGGCCTGCACCCTGTGGCAGGCCCGGTGATCTGCCCGCAGGACCTCGCCGATGCGGACGACCGATTGCGCGAACTGCTCTTCCTCGACCTGCTCGAGCGCGGCTACTACATGGCACGGCGCGGCTTCATCGCGCTCAGCCTGGAGATCACCGACGCCGACGTCGATGGGTTCGTCGAGGCCGTGCGCGAGAGCCTGCGCGAGCGCGCTTAGGCGAGCGACCAGTCGACCGGGTCGCCGCCGATCTCTTCGAGCAGGTCGTTGGCCCGGCTAAACGGCCGCGATCCGAAGAAGCCACGGTCGGCCGACATCGGGCTGGGATGCGCGCTCGTGATCACCGGGGTGTCCTGCAGCAGGGGTGCGAGCGACTGCGCATCGCGGCCCCACAGAATGGCCACGAGCGGTTGGTCGGCGCGCTCGACGAGCCCGCGGATCGCCGTGTCGGTGATCTGCTCCCAGCCCTTGCCCCGGTGGCTGCCAGGCTCGCCCGCCCGCACGGTGAGCACCCTGTTGAGCAGCATGACGCCCTGCCGCGTCCACGGCGACAGATCGCCGTTCGAAGGTCGTGCGACGCCGACGTCATCGACGAGCTCTCGGTAGATGTTCTGCAGGCTGCGCGGGAGCGGTCGCGTGTCCGGAGACACCGAGAACGACAGGCCCACCGCGTGGCCCGGCGTGGGATACGGGTCCTGTCCGACGATCAGCACGCGCACGCTGTCGAGCGGGGTCGAGAAGGCGCGCAGGATGTTGGTGCCCGCCGGCAGCCACGGGTGACCTTCGGCCGACTCCGCGCGCAGGAAGTCACCGAGAGAGGCCAGCGTCTCCCGCTCGGGGTCCAGGACCGGCACCCACGTGGGGTGCACGAGTTCCTCGAGCGACTGCGCCATGCGGTGACGCTAGAGCCCGGACCCGCCTTGGATACGGTCGGGGGCGTGTCAGCCGGTGACCTGCGTCAAAGCCCCGCGTGGTTCGGCTCCGTCATGGGCACCGCCGCGCTCGCGCTCGCCTTCTCGACCGAGGCGTGGTTCGCGTCATGGTTCACGCCCGTCGCTCACGTGCTGCTCGCGCTGGCCTCAGTGCTCGCGATCGTCCTCCTTCCCCTCTACCTCGGGCGCATGCGCAATCGTGCGGCCCTCGCGCAGGAGATCGCCGATCCTGCGCAGGGTGCGATGCTCGCGACGTTCCCGGCCGGGACCCTCGTGCTCGCCTCGGCATGGGCCAATCTCGGTAGCGCGTGGCTGGGCGCGAATGCAGGCCTGGCGATCGGCGCCGTGCTCGTCGTCGTCGGTGGCGTGCTGGCGACGGCACTCAGCATCGTGTGGGCCTCATCGCAGACACGCGGGCACCTGTCGCTCGAGGGCGTCAACGGCGCATGGATGATCCCGCCGGCCATGAACATGCTGGTGCCGCTGTCGATCGCGCCGCTCATCCTCGCCCACCCCGACCAGGCTCCCTGGCTCTTCACCCTGGGCATGGCCTTCTACGGCATCGGACTGCTGCTCTTCCTGCCGATCTTCGCCCTCCTGATCGCTCGACTGGCCCTTCGCCCGCCGCTGCCCAACGCCATGTCGCCCGCCATCTGGATCCCGCTCGCGCCAGCCGCCCTCATGGGGCTGTCGCTGCTGAAGATGCTGCAGGCCGGGGGCGAGACCGGCGTGATCGACGAGTCCCTCATCGGGATCGGCGAGGTCGCCAGTGCCATGGGCATCGGCCTCGGTCTCTGGTGGAGCCTGTTCGCCATCGGCGACCTCCTGCGCGTACGCCGCTCCGGTGGCGTGCCCTTCCACCCGGGGTGGTGGGGCTTCGTCTTCCCGATCGCCGCGCTGGAGTTGTCGCTCATCGAGTTGGGCACGCAGATGGACAGCGCCGTCATCGAGGGTGCGGGCCTGGTCGGCTTCGCGATCCTGATCCTGGTGTGGGCCTACGTGGCAGTCCGCACCTGCGCCGCGGTGCTCCGCTCGCGGACCCCTGCGTAGGCTGCCGACATGGG
>JBJTIQ010000280.1:0-5792 GCA_046095085.1 Actinomycetota bacterium
CTGACTCCCGTGACCCCGCCGGAGACGGGGATGACGGAGAAAGTCACCTACCACGACCCCTGCTACCTCGGACGACACAACAACATCTACGTGCCGCCGCGCGAACTCGTGGAGTCCGTGCCCGGTGTCGAACTCGTCGAAATGCCGCGCCACGGCGCGCAGTCAGTCTGCTGCGGTGCGGGCGGTGCGCGCAGGTGGGTGGCGGGGGCGCTCGGCACTCGCGTCAATGCCAATAGGGCCGAGGAGGCCGTCGCGACCGGTGCGGCCAAAGTCGCGGTCGCGTGCCCGTTCTGCAGCGTGATGCTCAACGACGCGGTGACGTCGTTCCAGCAGCAGGGCCAAGCCGAGGGCTTCGAGGTCGTCGACCTCGCGTCGCTGTTGCTCGCCGGAGTGAAGAAGGACGCCTAGGCGCTGCGCGCCACGGAAGCCCCGAGCAGCGCGCGCAGGCCCGGATCGTTGCGCGCGGCCACGCCCACCTGAAGGTGCACCTGCTACGCGGGGAGGTCCTGGGCTACCTCGATCATGCGATTGGCCAAGACGGCGGCCGACCCGCCCAGCGGATCATCGCTCGCGAGATCCTGCACGAGCGACCACGTCCACTCGCAGCGATCGGGTCCGAGTTGGGTGACCAGCACGTCGGACATCAGGCGAGACTTGCCCTCGTAGCGACGGTAGAGGGCGCCGGTCGGGACCCCGGCACCCGCGGCAAGGTCTCGCGTCGTGGTGGCGCCACCTCCGCGAGGAGTTCGCCGCGGTCGCGCCACCGCTCATAGACCGAGCCCACGGAGCAGTAGGCGTTCTTCACGACGCGCTCCACGGCGAAGTCCGCTTGGCCTACGTCGGCGAGCTCAACAAGCGCAGCGTCGAGAATCGACCGCGTGAGCGCTGCCTTGTCCCCCTGCATGCGAACGGGCTACTCGCCCAGTTCCGTTCGGTGGAAGTTCGCGAAGGAGCGGCTCGGCGTAGGGCCACGCTGGCCCTGGTAGCGCGAGCCGTAGACGCTCGACCCATAGGGATGCTCGGCGGGCGACGAGAGACGGAACAGGCAGAGTTGCCCGATCTTCATGCCCGGCCACAGCTTGATGGGCAGCGTTGCGACGTTGGACAGCTCCAGTGTCACGTGCCCGGAGAAGCCGGGATCAATGAAGCCAGCGGTCGAATGCGTCAGAAGCCCGAGGCGGCCTAGCGACGACTTGCCCTCGAGTCGGCCCGCGATGTCGTCAGGGAGGGTCACCACTTCGTACGTCGACGCTAGGACGAATTCACCCGGATGCAGGATGAAGGCCTCGTCGGTGCGCGTCTCGACGAGTTCGGTCAGGTCGGGCTGCTCCTCCGCGGGATCGATGTGCGGGTAGCGGTGGTTCTCGAAGACGCGGAAGTAGCGATCGAGGCGGACGTCGACGCTCGAGGGCTGGATCATCGCCGGGTCGTAGGGGTCGAGTCCCACTCGGCCAGCGTCGAGTTCGGCGCGCAGGTCGCGATCGGAGAGCAGCACGGCGGCAGGCTATCGGCTCGCCCGGCTAGTCGTCCTCAAACCTGTCGTCGCCCTCTCCCGGCACCCGGTCGAAGCCCTCCATCTGGTCGGCGACGTACTCCAATCGCCCGAGCAGGGATACGGACTCAAGGACCTCGCCGGTGCTCGTGTGCGCGATCTGATCGGCCAGTCCCCGCACACGCGTATCGAAGGCGCCCGCCCGCACCGACAACTCCTCGGGTGCCTCTGGCCGCACGGGCATGCCGGGTGAGCCCAGCGCGAGGCGGCCAAGGGACGCGAGTTCCTCGAGCAGGCCCGCGAGCGTGCTCTCCTGGAGCGCAGGGGAGATCCACTGCCGGTCGTAGTCCTTGTTGATGACGCCGGCGATACCGCGTACGTGCACCCCGATGCTTGCCAGCCGGCGTAGTCGCAGCGCGTCCTCGGCCAGGAGGGGCTGGTAGCCGCGGCCGCGCGGGTTGAAGGCGATGCTCTCGGCGAGCGCGACGAGTGATTGCCGCGCAGTGTCGGCGTCGCCGCGCAGTGACCGACTGTCCTGGATGAATCGGTGGAGAACGTCGGGCCCGAGCGGCTCCGCCTGCTCGCGGATCTCGCGTGCCATCGCCTCGAGTAGATCCATGATGTGATCGCGATACGACTGCAGACTGGCCTCGAACTTCTCCGGCCGCGGCTTGGGTGGAGGCAGGTAGATCGCCAGGATTCCCACGGCGCCGCCAATGGCCACGTCGAGCACACGCCAGGCGGCCTGCTCCCACGTGACCTGTCCGAGGGCAAACACGAAGAGCACCGAGGTCGGGATTTGGAATTGCCCGCCCAGCGACAGCGGCAATCGACTGGCCAGGACCAACGCGGCGACCATGGCGATGAGGACCGACCACCAGGTGACGCCCACCCACGTGACCCATAGCGTTGCGAGGAAAACCCCGACGCCGCTGCTGACCACTCGCTGAATCGATAGTCCCCAGGTACTCCACGGGGAGGTAGCTACGACCATCAGCGTGGTAAGCGGCGCGAAGATGCCGAACGACGACGGGGATAGCCAATAGCCGACCGCCCACGACGCCGTGACCGCGACGGCGATGCGGGCCACCTGCCACGGGGAGCGGAAGGGTTCGGGCCGCTGCTGCAGGACGTCGGTCACCCGGAAGTCGGGCAGGATCTCCCGACCGTCGTCGGGAGCGCGTTCGCCGCTGGCCACAGTAGAACCCTAGGCCGTCGCTAGGGTCGCGCTGTGGCGCTGCGCATCCACGACCCCGGACACATCGCGTTGCGACGTGGGATCCGGGCGGCGATCGGGGTCCCCATCGCGGTCGGCATCGCCCTGATACTCGTCCCCAACACCCCCGGCGGTCTCATCGCTGCCTTCGGCTCCCTCGGGCTGATTGCCACCTGCGACTTCGGCGGATCCACGCGCAGGCGATTCACCTCGCTCATCGGCGCGGCATCCGTCGGCGCGATCGTCATCTGCATCGGCGTACTCGCTGGACTCACTCTGGTCAGTGCCGTGCTCGTCACCTTGATCGTGGGCACGGGACTCGCCTTTTCCGCCGTCCTGCATGGATCCATCGCGAGTGGCGCACCAGCCATGACCGTCGTGTACGTCGCCGCCACCACCGTGGCCGTTCCGCTCGACAGGGCATGGACCCTCCTCGCCGGGTGGGCGATCGCGGTTGCGGTCGCCATTCCGGTGTCGATGCTCGTCCTTCCGCGACGCAACGTCGCACCGGTGCGTCAGGCGTGTGCTCGTGCGCTGCTAGCGGCGGCCGACGCGGCGGAGTCCAGGTCGGCGGGTCACGGAGTCAATGCCGAGGCGCTACAGCAGGCCCAGGACGACCTGCAGAAGTCCTACCTCGGCAATCCCTTCCGTGCTTCGGGCCTTAATGACCGGGACCGCTCGCTCATCGTGCTCGTCGGGCAGGTCCAGGCACTGCTGGCGGCGTTCGCCCGGTCGGAGGTGTACGCCATGCCGCCCTGCAGTCGTCCGCAGACGCGAGAGCTGTCGAGTCAGGCTGCAACTGCCTTTCGCGATGCTGCCCAATGCCTCGCTCATCCGAGTTCATCAGCACCGAGCGGCCTGGCCGTCGCCGAAGGTTGGCAGCGGCAGTGGCATGAGGCCGTCGACGTCATCGCCAGCGACGGCACGGACACCACGGACGAGCGCGTGGACACCGTCTTCTCGATGTTCCCGGATCGAGCAACGGCGATCGCTGCCGTGCGCGTCATCATCCTGACCAGGCGAGTGCTGGGCGCACCGAAGGAGGACTACCCGCAGGAGCCGCACGCGATTCCCGAGCCGCCGGTATCGGAGGGGCGAATCGAACTGCGCGCGGAGGCGTCGCTGCGCTCTCCGTGGGCGCGCCTAGCCCTGCGGACAGGCGTGGGCCTTGCCCTCGCGGTGCTGGTCGTCTACATCACCGGTCTCGCCCACGGCTTCTGGGTGGTCCTCGGCGTCACAGCCATCCTGAGGTTCGACGGCCTGACCACGCTCAAGATGGCCGGACAGGCCGTGGTCGGCACCTTCATCGGGGCCGGTGTCGGCTATCTCATCCTCGTGCTGGACATGGATCACTTCGTGTGGCTGTGGATCGGCCTTATCCTCGCCACGTTTGTTGCCGTGTGGGCGCAGGGTGCCATCAACTTCGTCGTCGGTCAGGCTGCCTTCTCAATGTTCGTCATCATCGGATTCAGCGTGCTTTCGTGGCCTCCCGATCTCAACACCGCTGCTCAGCGCGTGCAGGACATCACCATCGGCGCGATCGTCAGTGTGGTCATCGCCCTGCTGCTCTGGCCACGCGGCGTGATGCGCGGAATGCTGGCGAATGTCTCGTCAGCCATTCACGCGTCCAACCGGCTGCTGAGCGAGGCCGTGGGCGCCATGGTCAAGGGGCCCGACGACCTCGACCGCAGCGTCATCTCCGAGACGACCGGAGCCATCCTCCGATCCCAGGAGGTCGTCGACCTGTCTCTTTCTTCGTCGAACTCCGGAGGCGCCGCATTCGCGTATGGGTGGCAGTGCGTCATCGATGAGTTGCGCACGCCAACCGTCGCGGGACATCTGCTCGCCGACTGGGCGAGTGATGGATCACCACTGGCCACAGTGGCGCCGTCGCTTGGCGACTGCCTGGAAAAGGAGCTCGCCGTGGTCACCTCGGCATGGAGTGAGGTCGCCGACGAGGTCGACGGTCAGCCCCCGCGGCCCCGTCCGGATGATCCCCAGACGCTGACGGCGATTGCGCGTGACGTGACCACTCTCGATGTGCACGACCGAGCCATCGCCGATCGGATCGTCGCCACCATCTGGACACATGCCTGGCTCCTGATGTCCCTCCACGCGGCTCAGGTCGCGGTCGTCCCGGGCAAGGCTCCGCGGAGCTAGTCGTGGTCCTTTGCCTCTACCTCGTGACCGTCCTCACTGTCTTTGGGCAGCGCGTAACCAACGCCTCGGTGCTCATCATCGAGGTCGGCGATGACCAGGAGGCTCGACTCAGTCAACTGCTGCTCTACCTGACGCCCGGTGTTGTGCTTGCCATGGCCTTACTCATCGCGGCTATCGGTTGGCGGCGGGGCCGTCTGCGCATGGGCATCTGTCTCGGAGTCGGCGCATGCGCAGCACTGGGACTCGCCGAGTTACTCAAGGGAGTCCTCCCACGACCAGACCTGGCCGTGATCACCAATCCCATGGTCGGCGTCAGCGACTCGCTGCCGAGTGGGACCGCGGTGATCTGCACGTCGATCGTGATCGGGCTGACCTTGATCGCCGCGTCGCGATGGCGGCCATGGATCGCGTGGATCGGCGGAGCAATGGCGGCACTCGTCATGATCGCCGCCTTCCTCGCCGACTGGCACCGGCTCCCCGATCTCGCGGCCGGCTGCTGCCTAGCGGTCGGTGTCATGGTCTGTGCGTGGTGGATCGGCGGCGGTGGCATACTCGATTCCCGCGGAGGGCGACCTCCCTCGCGGGTGTAGTTCAATGGCAGAACATCAGCTTCCCAAGCTGACAGCGCGGGTTCGATTCCCGTCACCCGCTCGCGAAGCGAGTGCCTCACACCAGGGACTTCAGGGTCAATGCGTTGGCCACGCCGGCCGGGCCCGCGGTGTTGTCGAAGACGACGAACGACGGTCCCGACTCCTCGGCCAGCCACGTGGCAGGCGCCGACAGGTGGCCGTGGTTCGACCGGACGATCAACTCCTGGTTCGGCACCGAGAGGAACGGCTACCGCTACGCGTCACTGCCGAGTTCCTAGACGAGGGAGTCGATCCCCCAGCCGATCGCGACGCCAACCACGCCCGCGGCTGCGGC
>JBJTIQ010000281.1:0-5548 GCA_046095085.1 Actinomycetota bacterium
TCAGTCGATGCGGACGAAACCCCGAGGAGTGAGGAAGTTGCAGGCTACGATTCCTCGCTCATCGCTCTCCACCCAGGCCACGGACACCTCGAGCTGAGCGCCTGAGCCCAGCCAGGCACCGAGGACCTCCGAATTCCCACACATCTCGATGCTCGCCAAGCGCACCTCGCCACCGGTCGAGGAAGGGTGCTCGCTTTGTCGCTCCCACTGGATGAAGTAGGGCAGTTGGGGGTCATCGAGGAGGTCTAGGATTCCGATCTGGCGCCAGCGAAGATCTGTGCCATCAGGTCGCACTCGATGCCCGACAACGCTGTCGCGCCCCAGGCGCGTCTCGACAGCCGCGATGTCATCAACAGCGATCACCCACCCGAGCCATCCGCCACCCTCGTCGGCGCGCTGGCGCACAGCGCGACCGAAAGGCGCCTTGTCAGCCGCCGGATGGTCGAGCGCGGCCACCACCTCGATGTAGGTGCCGTCGGCCAGGGGCAGGATGAAGTTGCGCGTGCCGAACGACGGGTGGATGCCGCCATCCACGAAGGTGCCGCCGAGGTCCGCTCCCAGCCACTGCACGACCTCGGCGAGCTCGCCGGGCGCGCAGGCATAGGAGACGTGATCGAGCCGCATGACGTCATCCTGCCAAGGGCGTCAGGACGCGGCGTGCCGACCCCCGGGTTACGCGCGGGGCGTAGGGTGCGACTATCCCGGAGCAGCCGGGAGCAGGGGAGGAAGCATGGCCGACGATTCTGCGCCCGCACCGGCGAGCGCGCCGCCCACTCAGGTGGCCCTCGACAAGAAGAAGTCGATCATCCTGGGCGTGATCGGGCTGGCCTTCATCGTGCTTATCTTCTGGAAGGTCATTCCTACGATCGGCAGCTACTCCGAGGCACTTGCCGCACTGCAAAACATGGGCTGGCCGGCGGTCTTCATCATCGTCGTCGCCGTTTTGATCTATCTCGCCGTCTATGGCTTTCCCTTCGTTGCCGCTGTGCCGGGGCTGCGCTACTGGCAGGGCCAGCAGATCAACCAGGCGGCGTTTGCCATCAGCAACGGGGTGCCCGCCGGCGGCGCGGTGGGCCTGGCCGTGCAATACGGAATGCTCGCCTCCTACAGCATCACGCCGGCGGCATCGACATCGGCCATCGCCGTCGTCGGCCTGTGGAGCGTCTTCGTCACCCTTGGTTTCCCCATCCTGGGGGTCGGCGCGCTGATCCTGGGTGGTGCCGATGGCGGTGCCTACGTGGCCGTGGCACTGATCGGCTTCGGAGTGCTGACGGCCGCTGTGATCCTGCTCATCCTGGTCGTGCGCAGCGAGTCGCTCGCCCGCAAGCTGGGCCTCCTGGCCAACAAGGTGCTGCATCCCTTCGGCAAGTGGATCAAGGCATTGCGCGACAAGGACTTCGTTCCGGCCATCTTGAGCTTCCGCGAGACGATCTACGACCTGGTGTCCAAGCGCTGGGCGTGGATCACCCTGGCCCAGTGCGGCGTTTTCCTCACTCAGTTCCTGATCCTCTACATGTGCCTGCGCGGTGTGGAGGGCTGGGGCAACGAAGGCACGTCGATCCTCATTGCCTTTGGAGCCTTCGCGGTGAGCCAGGTCGGTCTGATGATCCCCATCACGCCGGGAGGCGTGGGCACGGTCGACGCCTTCATGATCGCGATCCTCACCAACTTCGGTACCTCCGATGGAGCGGCCACCGCCGCTGACCTCGTGTGGCGGGCGGCATCCTTCGTTCCGCAGATCTGCATCGGCGTCATCGCACTCGTGCTGTGGTACCGCCGCGCTGGGCGCACGTTCGCCGCCTCGAAGCCGGCCAGCGAGGCGCCACAGGCCACCTAGTCGACATGTGGTCGCGGTATGTCGCCCTCGGCGACAGCTTCACCGAGGGGCTGATGGATGACATCGGCCCTGATGGACGCCATCGCGGCTGGGCCGATCGCCTGGCCTGCCTGCTACTCGAACGCAATCCGGACCTGGTCTACGCCAACCTCGCGGTGCGCGGCCGGCTCCTGCCGCAGGTGGTCTCCGAACAGGTCCCCGAAGCCCTCGCGCTTGAGCCGGACCTGGTCACCTTGGCGGCAGGCATTAATGACACCTTGCGACGCTCCTACGACCTGCACGCATCCATGACGGCCCTTGATGGTGCCGTCGCGCAATTGCGTGGTCACGGAGCCGACGTCGTACTCGTCGCCTTCGGGGATCCCTCGCGACGGTCGCGCGTGATGGGCAGCGTGCGCGATCGGATCAGCGCCGCCAACCGGGCGACACGCGCGATTGCCGATCACCGCGGCTGTTACCTGGTGGACTTCTGGGGGTGCGCAGCTTTCGACGGTGACGACTGCTGGGACGACGACCGTCTGCATCTTTCACCGACCGGGCACGCCCTCGCGGCCGCGGCTGCCGCCGAGGCCCTCGGTCTCGCCGATGCCTCATGGCGGACCCCGCGGCCCCTTCCGCCGCCGCCCGGCCCCGTCGGCTGGATAGGGGGGAACGCTCGGTGGGCGGGTCGGCACTTCGCCCCCTGGCTGGGTCGCCGACTTCGCGGCCGCAGTTCCGGAGACGGCCTGGAACCCAAGCGCGCGACTCTGGCCCCGCCAACATGCGGGTCGTAGGGCCCCGCGGTAGCCTTTCGCCTTGAAGGGGAGTACCCCCTCGCCTTGGTGTCGTCATCACGGGTCCGCCGCGGGCCCCGGCACCTCGGGCCGGACATCCGGCGGCGGGAGACCTTCCGACGCAGCATCGGCTGCCCGGAGGTTGTCATGCCCTCGTCCACATCCACCACGTCATCTTCCGCCTCTGAGAGCTCCCGCCTCGTTCCCAAGGGAATCGCCTTGACGTCGCAAGGACGCGACATGCTCAGGGAGCGAGTCGAGCGCCTTCATGTCGACGTGCTCGACCGGCTGCGCCCGCACCTCATGGGGCCCGATCGCGATGAGCGCGACGTCGCCCAGTTCGAACGCACCCTTGCCGAAGTCGCCCGACTCGAAGGCATCATCGCGGCAGCCGCCGAGCTTCCCGAACCCGCAACGGGCAAGCGAGCCCGTGTGGCCGCCGGTGCGCTCGTCGAGGTCGAGGCCGATGTGACCCCGAAGGAGCGCATGCGTGTGCGCATCGTCCACCCTGAGGAGGCTGTGCTGGACGATGAGCGGATCTCATGGACCTCGCCTCTCGCCCAGGCCTTGCTCGGCGCACAGGTCGGCGAGGCATGCGAGGTCGCGTCTCCCAACGGCACCTGGACCTGCGTCGTACGCCGTATAGCGAAGTAGCTCATCCCCAGCGGCGCCCAATGGCGCCTGTCCCCAGTCGGCGCGAGGCTGATGGACCGGTTGAGACCGGCGCATCAGCCTCGCCCCATGACCCAACCCCTTCGCTTGAGCGGCCCGGCTGATGTGCTGGCCGCCATTCCCAGCCTGCTCGGCTTCAGGCCGCAGGGATCGATGGTGCTGCTGGCCATGCAGCCAGACGGCGTTGTCGCATGTGCGGCCCGGGCCGATCTGCCCTCGCCGGGTGATGTCGAGCAGTGGACTCGCACCTTCCTGCCTGCCGTGCAACACACCCCGGGTGCGTCGGCGATCCTGGCGGGGTTTTGTGCCCCCGATGATGATCCGCACCTGTCCGCCTGCTTTGCAGCGCTGTCGCGGCTTCTGCGCGACCTCGGCATCCCGGTGCTCGACATGATCGCTGTGCTCGGGGGCCGCTGGCGCTCGGTCATGTGCCAGGACTCCCACTGCTGCCCGCGCGAGGGCTGGCCCGTCGACCTCCTGGGCGAGGACTTCATGCGCGTTCGGCTCGGCGTCAGTGATGTGGCGGCCAGCAGGGGCGACCTCGTCGCAGAGCTTGACCCGCGGTCCGAAGGCGTGCTGTCCGATGACGACCTCGCGACCGCCCCCATGGTCGATGAAAGCGATCGAGACACGGTCATTGACAGCATCGTGGCGCGCTTGGTCGATAGCGACGCAGAGGACTCGAGAGGCTGTGACAGTGCGATGCTGTTGAGCGGTCTGCGTGACGTCCGCGTGCGCGACACCGTGCTGTGGGACCTGATCCACCGCCACCCCGAGGGCTGGTCCAGGGCGGCTGTTCGCCTGGCCGATGCATTGCGTGCGGCCCCGCCAGCCTTCGTGCCGCCCGTTGCCACCGTGCTGGCGATCGTGCGGTGGCAGATGGGTGATGGTGCGCGGGCACGCATCGCGCTTGACCGCGCCTGCCTGGCCGACCCGGACTACACATTGGCCCTTCTCATCGGGGGAATGCTCGACCACGGCCAGCCGCCATGGACCTGGCGCGCTGCCCTCGCCGAGCTCCCGCGCGCCGCTTGCCGGGGCGCCGTTGCCGAGTCCACCAGCCCCGGTTGAGCGCAGCCGGATCTATGGGGTAGTTTTTGTGCAGGTCATGAGTGCCAGCGCATAGCCCCGGCTTGCTGGCCGGCAACCCTCCGACCGCGGTGGGGTGCCCCGGGTGATGACCGGGCCTGCATTGCAGGCAAGCGCGGGTCTTGCACAGGGCAAGACCCCGGATGGCTCGGAGGTCGCTATGCGCTGTTGTCCCATGACACGCAGCCACTGAGGCACGCCTTCCGCCATCCGGTACCCCCGGATCCGCGATCATCCCTGCCCACCTCACCGCTAGGAGAAACCCACAATGAGCAACGGCTGGTCCTTTGAGACCCGGCAGATCCATGCCGGTCAGACCCCCGATGGCACGACAAATGCACGTGCACTGCCGATCTACCAGACGACGTCGTACACCTTCAACGACACCACCCACGCTGCAAACCTGTTTGCGTTGAAGGAACTCGGCAACATCTACACCCGCATCATGAATCCCACCCAGGCCGCGGTCGAGGACCGCATTGCCTCGCTCGAAGGCGGCGTTGGCGCGCTGCTGGTGTCGAGCGGCCAGGCGGCCGAGACCCTCGCGATCCTCAACGTCGCCGAGGCGGGCGACCACATCGTGTCGAGCCCCAGCCTCTACGGCGGTACCTACAACCTCTTCCACTACACGCTGCCCAAGCTCGGCATCCAGGTCAGCTTCGTGGAGGACCCCGACGACCTCGAGTCCTGGCGTGCGGCCGTCAAGCCCAACACCAAGGCCTTCTACGGCGAGACCATCGCCAACCCCAAGAACGACATCCTTGACATCGAGGGGGTCGCCAAGGTGGCCCACGAGGTTGGCGTGCCGCTGATCATCGACAACACGGTCCCCACCCCCTACCTCGTTCGCCCGATCGAGTGGGGTGCCGACGTCGTCGTGCATTCGGCGACGAAGTACATCGGTGGTCACGGCACGGCTATCGCTGGCGTCATCGTCGACAGCGGCAACTTCGACTACGCGCAGTACCCCGACCGCTTCCCCAACTACAACCAGCCCGACCCGAGCTACCACGGTCTGGTCTACGCCCGTGACCTCGGCGTCGGCTCGGCATTCGGCGCCAACGTGTCCTTCATCCTCAAGGCTCGCGTGCAGTTGCTGCGCGACCTGGGTGCAGCCGTTGCGCCGTTCAACGCTTGGCTGCTGGCCCAGGGTCTGGAGACCCTGAGCCTTCGCATG
>JBJTIQ010000282.1:0-3211 GCA_046095085.1 Actinomycetota bacterium
GGGTCATCGGACGGCGGGTCATCGGACGGCGGGTCATCGGACGGCGGGTCATCGGACGGCGGGTCATCGGACGGCGGGTCATCGGACGGCGGGTCATCGACGAGGGTCCCCCGACCCTGACCTGCCCCGTCGGATGCCTGCGCGGTGACCATCAGACCGCCGGGAACCAGCAGGACTGCCAAGCTCACGAGCACTGCCACAAGCAACTTCACGCCACCATGCTGGGCAACGTCGGTGCACCTGTCAAGGCGGAGAGATGAGCCTTGGGACGGTTAGTTCACGATGACCTGGATCGCGCTCTGCTTAACGAAGGCTGCGGCGCTCAACCCGCTGGGCGACAACGATCGACATGGTGTCGACAAAACCTCGTGTCACCCGGCCTACGCCCCGCGTGCCTTCGCTGGAGGTGAACGCCACACCTACGATCGACGTCCCCGCTAGGTAGTAAGTGACGTACGAATCACCGACGAAGGCAAATTTCGTGTCAAAGGCCTTGACAACGATGTCGAAATCGAGGAACAGCGTCAGGCCGGCCGTGCCATAGAGCGGCCGCGTTTGGCTCACCACGGTGTTGACGACCATCCTGGAAGAAATCCCCTCATCCGATAGGTTCACCTCTACGCGTCCCTGGCATTGCGCAGCGCGCGATTTCAGATCGCTCCAGGCGCGCACAGCCGCCTCACGTGTGCGGTACTGATAGATGTAGGAACCGACATCGGTATTCTTCCGGAGGGCAACCGACGAATCCATCGACTGGCGCGCCTGCCTGCCCTCGACGGCTTCGCCTCTGCGATCCAGGCATAGGGCGGGAGCACCAGCGATGCTTCCCGTGCGGTAGTCCCGCCGTACCTCGGGCGTGCTGCCGCGAGACATCCATCGCGGCACATCAGCTGCACCGAGTGATGAGGCCGCCAACTGGCGCTCGCTCAAGGTCGTGTATGCGGCCGCCTGAGCCGGATGAGCAAGCGTCATTGGCAGAGCGAAGGCCACGGAGCCAACCACGGCAAGGACAGATCGCATACTGGGAGACATGCCGTGACCCAACCAGATATGCCGCCCCTGGTCAATCCCCCACGCAGCGCCGTGATCGAGCGGCACCCTGAGGCGTTGGCGTAAAGCCTCAGCCGCGGATGAGGGAAGTGCTGGTCGGGCTGACAGGATTTGAACCTGCGACCCCTTGACCCCCAGGCGAACGCGGCTGTGATGCCGGGTGATTCCGAGTGCTACCGGTTGAGACTTCTCCCCATAACGAAGAGCCGAGAGACGAGCTCGATGTCGGCCGGTGACGCCGACTCTCGCTCTGTCCGGTCGCTAATGGTCCCCAGAATGGTCCCCGGGTGCGCGCTCCTACAAGACAGACATCACATTTCACCGAGAAGCGCCGCCTTCTGCCTCTCGAATTCATCCTCTGTTAGAAGTCCCTCGCCACGGAGTGTCCCGAGTTCTCGAATCGCCTCAGCTATCTCCTGTGTGGAGCGTCGACCAGAGCCAGGCCCGCCTGTCGACTGCGCAGAAAGCGCTGAGCGAGCAGAGTCCCCGGCCTGGCGAATGGCGTCAGCCACCGACTTGGCATCTTCCTTGGGCTGGATGGCCTTGATCTTGATGGCGCTGCCCAAGACGTGGAGCTCCAGTTCTGCCGAGAGCCACTTCGGCCTGAAGTCCACGGATGTCACGCTGCCGACCGGCTCGCCGCCACGTCGGGCACCGTGACCCTGGGCGACATCGACGTCACGTCCCTGTCGAAGCGCGAGCTCACGAGGTTCCGCGCTGAGCGCGTCGGCTTCGTCTTCCAGTCGGCCAACCTCGTGCCCTTCCTCACCGCTCGCGAGAACCTCCTCTACGTCGCCACGCTGGTGAAGACTCCCATGAAGGCCGCGCAGCAGCGCGCGGACCAGCTGCTCGAGGAGCTCGGCCTGGCCGATCGCGCGAAGAACCTCCCCGAGCAGCTCTCCGGCGGCGAGCGTCAGCGCGTCGCCATCGGGCGCGCCCTGATGAACGACCCCGATCTCGTGCTCGTCGACGAGCCGACCGCCGCACTCGACACGGCTCTCGGCCGGCAGGTCGTGCAGTTGCTTCGTCGCGAGATCAAGGACCGCGGCAAGACGGGGATCATGGTCACGCACGACCTGCGCATGGTGGAGTACACCGACCGAGTCTTCGAGATCCTCGACGGTCACCTCACCCACGTCGAGGAGCCGAGCACCCTCCAGCATTGAGCCGCGCGGAGTCCCACATGTGGACGCTGTCCATGCCATGATGCGCCCATGTCGACATCCGCGTCCGCGCTTCCTGTCACCCAGCGCCCCGGCTACTACGCCGCGGTTTACCTGATCGCTGCGCTCTTCTTGCTCCAGGGGCTCCTCGCGATCACGCCCTGGTATCCGACGGCTCTCGGCCCGCTGATGTTCAACCTGCTGCTCAATGTCTTCGTCGTCACCCACATGCTCACGCTCTACCGCGGCCGCGACGTCGTCTTCTTCTACGTCGTCACCCTCGTGATCAGCAACATCTTCGAGAACCTGAGCATCCTCACCGGCTTCCCCTTCGGGCACTACTACTACACCGATGCCCTCGGGCCGAAGATCTTCCTCGTGCCGATCCTGGTCGGCGCGTCCTACGTCGGTGCCGCGTATGCCTCGTGGGTCATGGCCCTGGCGATCCTGCGCCAGTGGCGTCGGCCGCTCACCGGTGCCTCGGTCGTGGTCGTGCCGCTCTTCGCGGCGATCTTCATGGTGATGTGGGATCTCACCTTCGACCCGAATAGCTCGACCGTGCGCGAGTGGTGGATCTGGCGCGATGGCGGCGCCTACTTCGGCGTGCCGATCTCCAACTTCGCCGGCTGGTACCTCACGGTCTTCACCTTCATGCTCGTCTTCGCCCTGTGGCTGCGCTTCACGCATGCCCAGCCGGCCGTGTCGGGCGCCAGGGAGGTGGGCGCCCCGGGGCTGTGGTTCTCGGCCATCGCCGTCTACGTCGCGATGGGCATCTCCCAGGTGCCCACGCAGAGCATCGCCGGAGCGGCGCAGATCGTCGATGGCGCCGGGCAGGCGTGGAATGCCACGGCGATCCCCGAAGCGCTGGGGCTGGTGACGGCCTTCACCATGTTCACGGTCGGTGCGCTGGCGATCCAGGCGGTCTTCTCCTCGCGCGTGCGCGGCTCGACCTCCAGCTGACTCGGATCAGCGAGGCGTGTCGGATGTCGCCGGGACCC
>JBJTIQ010000283.1:0-2598 GCA_046095085.1 Actinomycetota bacterium
CATCACGATGACGGCGGCGGGCACGCTGCAGCGCAAGGGCCTGCAGGACGACGTCGCACTGGGGGGCGACGACGACTTCGAACTGCCCGACCTCCTGCAACCCGGCGTGACGGGCATCGCGCACGACCCCCCCGCCACTCAACGGGGTGTGCGGGGGATCTCGCCGGATCCGCGCTCGATCAGGCGCGTGGGCACCACGTTGGTCGCGGATGCTGATTCGCGACCGAGTGCCCGTTCGGCGGCGAGTCGCCCGATGGCGTGGGGGTCCTGCGCGATGACCGTCACGCCGGGTTGCAGGAGGTCGGCCAGTTCGAAGTCGTCGAAGCCCACCAGTGCGACGTCGTACTGCAGGCCCTGGCGCTGCAGCGTGCCCGCCGCCGTCATCGTGATCAGGTCCTGCCCGGTGAACAGCGCCGTGGGCGGCTCCGCCAGGGTCATGAGCGCCTCCACGTGGTCGGCGGCTGACGATCGCGTGGCCCCCTCCCGCCGCACCAGGGCCATATCGAGGGGAATCCCGGCCGCATCGAGGGCCTCGACGTAGCCCGCGAAGCGCTCGCGTGCGGTGTAAATCGACGGATCCCGGCCGATGTAGCCGACGCGCCGATGCCCCTGGGCGATCAGATGCTCGACTCCGCGGCGCGCACCCGCACGGTTGTCGGTGAGTACGACGTCGACGTCGAGACCCGTGGCCGGCCTGTCGACGAGCACGATGCGCGTCCCCTCGCTCGCCGCCTGTGCCAGGTGCGCGAAGTCACCCTCGGTAGGAGCGGTGATCAGCGCGTCGACCTGGCGTGCGACGTACGCGCGAGTCATGTCGCGTTCGCGTCCGAGATCGAGGTCGGTGCTGGAGGCGAAAACCGCGATTCCGTGCGAGCGCGCCACCTCTTCGATGCCGCGCAGCAGTGCGGCGAAGAAGGGATTGCCAGCATCCTCGAGGAGTACGCCGAGCGTGCCGGTGCGCCCGTCTGCTCGCCGCAGCGCGGTGGCAGCGGCATTGGGCCTGTAGCCGAGCGCATCCGCAGCCTCGCGCACGCGGGCCGTCACCCCGGGTGAGACACCGGCCTCGCCGTTGACGACCCGGGACACGGTCTTGAAGCTGACCCCGGCCCGGGCGGCCACATCGCGCAACGTGGGGCGCCGGGTCCCTGGGGGAGCCGATAACGTTCCCATAACGGTGCTTGTCACCCCCGGGGGAGGCCATTGACGGCGCTCTAACGGAGGCCATAGAAAACCCTCTACGACAACGTTGTCAAGGTCTCAAGGCACCAACGATTGCGTAACAAGGCGTATGCCCGGGTTGCGCTATCGGCCGTGGCAGGACAGGTTGCGTACACCCCCGGGGTCAACCGACCCCCCTTGAAGAGGAGAGTCTTCATGGCACGTGCTGCATTCGGAGGCCGGCGCCTCGCCATCGTGGCGTCCGCCGGTGTCCTTGCGCTTGGGCTCGCCGCCTGTGGTGGCAGCTCAGGCGGTGGCGAGTCGTCAAGCGCGGCTCCCGCTCCCGATTCATCGAGCGCCGCTCCGGCGCCGACGTCGGAAGCACCCGCTCCCGCCGAGCCCGTCAAGGTGACGCTGATCACCAAGGACTCGACCAACCCGTTCTTCGTCGCCATGCAGGAAGGCGCGAAGGAGGCCGCTGCGGCTTCGGGCGTCGAGCTCACCGTCGGATCCGGCGCGGAGGAGGGCGACGACCAGGGCCAGATCGACCTGATCGAGCAGGCCATCGCCGCTGGTGACGCAGGCATCCTGATCACCCCGATGTCGGTCAACGTCAATGCCGCGATCGAGAAGGCACGCGCCGCGGGCCTCTACGTCATCGCTCTTGACACCCCGACCGATCCCCCGGACACGGTCGACATCACCTTCGCGACCGACAACTGCCTCGCGGGCGAGGCCATCGGCCAGTGGGCCGCTGGCTGGCTCAATGGCGAGAAGGCAACCATCGCCCGCCTCGTGATCTTCAACGATCGCATGGTGTCCGTTGACTACTGCCGTGACAACGGCTTCCTCAAGGGCATGGGCATCGACATCAAGGACCTCACCGTCATGGGTGACGAGGAGGAGACGGGCTCCTACACCACCGGTGCCGGTGGGGACTACGAGATCGTCTGCCTTGAGGCCACGGGCGCCAATGAGGAGGGTGGCCGCGCCGGCATGGAGAAGTGCCTCGCTGCCAACCCCGACATCAATGTCGTCTACACGATCAACGAGCCGACCGCCTTCGGTGCCGCTGAGGCCCTCAAGGCTGCTGGCAAGACGATCGGCACTGACGTCATCATCGTCTCGGTCGACGGCGGTCTCGCCGGCGTCGAGGCTGTGAAGGCTGGCGAGATCCAGGCCACGTCGCAGCAGTACCCGCTGCTCATGGCCAAGCTCGGCGTCGAGGCCATCGCGGCCATCGCCGCCGGCGGCGCCCCGCCGGCGCCCACCTCGGCCAATGGCGAGTTCTTCGACACCGGTGTGAAGCTCTGCACCGAGATGCCGATGGACACCGTCACCGCTGCCGAGCAGTGGACGGCCCAGCAGTGCATCGACGCTGCCTGGGGCTGATCGACGCCTAGGTCGTTCATAGGAGTGCGGGGCGGCTTTCGCACGAAG
>JBJTIQ010000284.1:0-3025 GCA_046095085.1 Actinomycetota bacterium
TCTCCCACCCGTCGATGGTGGGCGGTCGGCGGCTAGGGGCGGTGGTCGATTACGGGCGGTCGCCGATTACGGCCGGTCGTCGAGTGCCGCGTCGAGAATTGCGGTGACGATCGCATCGGGCGACAGGCCGCGCTCCTTCGCCTCTGAGCGCAGGCGCTTGCGCACTGACTTCGGCACCCGAACGTCGAGGTCGTCCAGCTTGTCCTTGGGCGCGCCTAGGAGCGCGTCGGAGGTTGCCTTGCCCTTGCGCTTCAGCGACTTGCGCTTGCCCTTCCCGTCGGCGGGGGCCGGCTGCGCCGGGGCCGGCGGAACGGGCGCTGCAGGCGTCGGCGCAGGTGCCCCGGCAGCGGGAGGGGGCGGAACGGCCGGCCCGGTGACCGGATGCACGTCGGCATCGGGGGCCTTGGCGAGCGGCTCGGGCGTGGACACCAGCCCATCGTGTCAGGTGATCAGCACGTCCAGCACGTCATCGAAGGCATTGGCCACGATCCGCGCTCCGGGCGAGGGCCATGCCTGGATGGGAACTCCGGCCCGCTGCGCCTCGGAGATCTCCGGCGACTCCGGCACCTCCATGCCGACGAGCAGGCCCGGGTAGTCGTCGCGCAGCGTCTGCAGGTGGCGCCGGTGCTCACCGAGCGCTTCCCGAACGCGATTGACGAGGATTCCTGCCGGGCGCAGGCGCAGGTTGAATGAGTCGCGCGCGACGTCGACGGCGCGGAGCGCTCGATCGGTGCCTTGCAGCGCGAAATAGCCGGGCTCGGTGACGATCAGCGCGCGATCGGCAGCCGCGAGCGCGTTGCGCGTGAGCTCGTCGAGCGAGGGTGGGCAGTCGATGATCACGAGGGCGTAAGCCTCGGTCACCCCCTGGAGCGTGATTCGCAGACGGGTGGCCGAGTCGGGTCCCTCCGGCTTGTTGCGATGCGCCAGGGCCTCCTCGCTGGTGAGTACGTCGATCCCCGGACCCCAGCCCGAACTCACCAGCGCCTCCGCCGCGATGCCCGGACGCCCGTCGGCCAGGACGTCGTTCATGGTGAAGGGGTGGGGTGCGACGTCTAGCGCGCTGGTGGCGTTGGCCTGCGGGTCGAGATCGATGACGAGCACGCGATCGCCGCGCGCCCAGGCGGCTCCGGCGATGCCGAGGGTGGTGGTCGACTTGCCCACCCCGCCCTTGAGGGAGAGCACCGCCACGACTGACATGGGGTGAGTGTGGCAGGTGGGGCTCTTCGGCGTGCCCCTGCCGCACCCCTTCGCTCACCCCATCGCTCGCACCATTGCGCCGAGTGGTCGCCAATTCGGTGAGTTAGCGACCGCATGGCGCAATGGTGCGCGAGTTAGGGGACGTCAGGTCGTGGAGGCCTGCTTCATCCGGGCGAATCGATCGAGGGCCTCGACGC
This sequence comes from Actinomycetota bacterium, assembly GCA_046095085.1. Lineage (GTDB taxonomy): Bacteria > Actinomycetota > Actinomycetes > S36-B12 > S36-B12 > Mxb001. The sequence continues at coordinate 1,395 of JBJTIQ010000284.1, forward strand.
GCTCGGCGGCGTGGTCGACGATGCGCTCGGGGTAGCCGTGGTCGTAGCCCCCGAGCACATCCCACGGCGTATGCGCGGTCTTGCCCGGCAGGTGCGCGAGCTCGGGCACATAGCGGCGCACGTAGTCGCCGTCGGGGTCGAACTTCTCGCCCTGGCCGACGGGGTTGAAGACCCGGTGGTACGGCGAGGCATCGGTGCCGCAGCCGGCGGTCCACTGCCAGCCGTGGGAGTTGCTGGCCAGGTCGCCGTCACGCAGCCAGCGCATGAAGTGCGCAGCCCCGCGCTGCCAGGGCAGGTGGAGGTCCTTGACCAGGAAGCTCGCCACGACCATGCGCACGCGGTTGTGCATCCAGCCCTCGGCCAGAAGTTGGCGCATGCCGGCGTCGACGAAGGGATAGCCGGTGCGGCCCGTAGCCCATGCCTCGAACATCCGGTCGCCGTCCTTGCCGGAGTCCCACACGAAGTCATCGTCGAAGCGAGCGTCGAGCGACACACGCGCGCTCTCCGGACGCTGGTGCAGCACGTCGGCGTAGAACTCTCGCCACGCGATCTCCTTGCGGTAGACGTCCTCGGGATCGCTGTCGCCGAGGTCGGCCAGGATCGTGCGCGGGTGGATCTCGCCCCACTTCAGGTGGTGCCCCATCACGCTGGTCCCGTCGAGAGCCGGCAGGTTGCGCGTGTCGTCGTAGGCCTTGAGCCGCTTGGCGCGGAAGGCGCTCCAGCGCTCCAGGGCCGCTTGCTCGCCGGCCGGCGGGAGTTCGAAGGGCAGGTTGGGTCGCTCGGGGTAGCCGTGGCAGTCCACGGGCATCACCCACTCCGCGTCGACGTCGGCAGCCGGAGCGCGCCAGCCGTGGCGCAGCCAGGCGCGATAGAAGGGCGTGTAGACGCGGTACGCCGTGCCGTCGTCCTTGGTGACGCGCCCCGGCGCAACGGCGTACGGCGATCCGGTCGTGACGAGTTCGATGCCGTGATCGGCAACCGCGGCGCGCACGGCCTCGTCGCGGCGCGCGCCGTAGGGGCCGTAGTCGGCGGCTATATGCACCTGCGACGCCTTGGCCGCGCGCGCGACCTCGACGACGTGAGTTATGGGGTCACCGTGCTGGAGCAGGAGGTTGCCGCCGAGCGAGTCATCGAGCGATCGCAGTGAGTCGACGAGGTAGGCCCGGCGCACGTCGCTCGCGGGTTCCCACAGATGTGGGTCGACGACGAAGAGCGGCACGACCGTGCCATCGACCTCGGCTGCGGCGCCCAGGGCGGGGTTGTCGCCCAGGCGCAGATCTCGGCGGAACCAGGCGACGGCGGGCACGATCGCAGGCTAGGCCGTCCGGGCGGTGGGAGCACGCCGGGTGCGGTTGAATGCAGAGGTGAGCGATCTGATCGACACCACGGAGATGTACCTCCGTACGGTGTTCGAACTCGAGGAGGAGGGGGTTGTCCCCCTGCGGGCCCGGATCGCCGAGCGCCTCGGCCAGAGCGGGCCCACCGTCTCCCAGACCGTCGCTCGCATGGAGCGCGATGGACTTCTCACCGTCTCCGGCGACCGCCACCTCGAGCTCACGGCCCGGGGCCGCGAATACGCCACCCAGGTGATGCGCAAGCACCGCATCGCCGAGTGCATGCTCGTCGAGGTA
>JBJTIQ010000285.1:0-3235 GCA_046095085.1 Actinomycetota bacterium
CCTCGGCATCGCCATGGGGTCCGGATCCGGCGCCACCCGTGCCGTGGCCCAGCTCGTGCTGCTGGACGACAGGTGGTCGGTCATGCCGAGTGTTGTCGCGGAGGGCCGGCGCGTCCTCGGCAACATCGAGCGGGTCTCCGACGTCTTCCTTACCAAGACGTCCTACTCGGTGGTGTTCTCAATCATGACGGGACTGTTCGCCTTCGCCTTCCCGTTCCTGCCCAGGCACCTGACCCTGGTGAGCGCCCTGACCATCGGCATCCCGGGCTTCTTCCTCGCGCTCATGCCCAACACCGAGCGCTTCCGCCCCGGGTTCCTGCGCCGCGTGCTCCTCTTCGCCATCCCGGCCGGGTTCATCTGTGCCGCCGCCGGCTTGAGCGCCTACCTCCTCATCCTGCGCGCCGGCGAGCCGATGGCCGACGCCCGCTCGGGAGCCTGCGTCGCGCTCTTCATCGCCGCGTTCGCCGTGCTCGTGCAGTCCGCACGGCCGCTCAACCTACTGCGACTCGGCGTGTGCGCGGCCATGCTCATCTCCTTCCTGGTCGTGCTCTTCGTGCCGTGGCTGTCGAACTTCTTCGCGGTGTACGTCGGTCGCGAGCAGGACACGGTCATCGCCGTGGCCGCGGGCCTCGTGGGCGCGGTCCTCATCGCGCTGGCCACCCTGGTCACTGATCGGCTGCGCCACGGCACGCCGGGACACCCCGGGAGCGCCGGGGGACAATAGCCCCATGTCAGGGGCACGCTTCGTCGTCGACTCCGACGCCGTCGCGCACCATGAGCCCGGCGTCCAGGTCGTGCTGTCGACCTCGTCGGTCTTCCCCGAATCCACGGCGTCGGCGTTCGAGATCGCCTCCCGGCTGGGCTACGACGGGGTCGAGGTCATGGTGATGACCGACGCCGTGAGCCAGGACCCCGCTGCCCTCAAGCGCCTGCGCGATCACTACGCCATGCCGATCCGGGCCGTGCACGCCCCGTGCCTGCTCGTCACGCAGCGCGTGTGGGGCACCGACCCCTGGGGCAAGCTCCTGCGCGCGCGCTCGGCCGCCGAGGACCTCGGAGCCGACACCGTCGTCGTGCATCCGCCGTTCCGCTGGCAGCGCGACTACGCCCGCGAGTTCGTGCGCGGCCTTGAGCGCATGACCGACGAGACCGACGTGCGCTTCGCCGTCGAAAACATGTATCCCTGGAAGGCGCGGTCGCGCGAGATCGCCGCCTACCTGCCCGGCTGGGACGTCCGCGACGAGGACTACCCGCACACCACGCTCGACCTGTCGCACACGTCGGTCTCCGGCACCGACGCGCTCGAGATGGCGCGTGACCTCGGCGACCGCCTGAGCCACATCCACCTCGCCGACGGCAGCGGCTCCAGTCGCGACGAGCACCTGATCCCCGGCCGCGGCACCCAGCCCTGCGGCGAGCTCCTGGAGCACCTGGCCGCATCGGGCTTCGGCGGCACCGTCTGCGTGGAGGTCTCAACCCGGCGCGCGGCGACCCGCGAGGACCGCGAGCGCGACCTCGCGGAGGCGTTGGCCTTCGCCCGGCTGCACCTGGCCGCCCCGCCCGCCGTGCTGCGCACCTAGAGTGACCCCGATGTCCGAGAGCGCTGATACGCCCGAGCCCACACCGGATCCCATCCGCGACGCGGCGCTCGCCGCTGCCCGCAGCATCTTCGCCACGCGCGGCTACGCCCGCACCACCTACAAGGGCGTCGCCGCCGCCGCGGGAGTCGCACCGGCTGTGTTGCGCAAGTACTACGACTCCAAGGGCGCGCTCTTCGCCGCCGCGGTCCGCCTACCGACCGATCCGGCATCTGCGATCCCGGCACTGCTCGCGCCCGGCATCGACGGACTCGGCGAGCGGCTCGTGCGCTTCACGCTCGACACCCTCGGCGACCAGGAGGTGCGCGAGGACCTCATGGCGATGATCCGCGCCGGAGCGTCTGCCGCGCAGGTCACCAAGTCACTGCAGTCCTACCTCGAGGTCAACGTCGTCGACCGGATCGTCACGGCCGTCGGCGTGCCCGATGCCCGCATGCGCGTCGCGCTCATCAGCTCCTACCTCGTCGGCATCGCCGCCGGGCGCTACCTCATGCGCATCGAGCCGCTGGCCTCGGCGAGCGAGGAGCAGGTCGTGCGCCTGGTCGCGCCGACGATCCAGGCGCTGCTGGATCCGCGCGTCCCGCTGCCCGGGAGCCCATCATGATCGCCGTCCTCGGGGCCGGGGTCATGGGCGAGGTCTTCGTCGCAGGTCTCATCCGCGGCGGTACGCCGGCGGCCCGCATCGTGATCTCCGAGAAGCGCGAGGAGCGCGCTCGCGAGGTGGCCCAGGCGCACGGCGTGCGCACGCTGCCAGCCGTCGAGGCGGTGCGCGAGGCGACGACTGTGCTGATCCTCGTCAAGCCGCAGGACATGCCCGCGCTCCTGGGCGAGATTGCCGATCACCTGGCCGACGGCACGGTGGTCGTGTCGCTCGCGGCCGGCATCCGGCTCGACACGCTCGGGGCGAGCCTGCCCAGCGGGGTAGCGGCCGTTCGCGCCATGCCCAACACCCCGGCACTCGTCGATCGCGGCATCACCGCGATCACGCCCGGTGCCACGTGCACGCCCGTGCAGGCCGACTATGTCGAGAGCCTGCTATCGGCCGTCGGACCGGTCGTGCGTGTGCCCGAGAGCCTCCAGGACGCCGTCACCGCCACGTCGGGCAGCGGCCCGGCCTATGTCTTCCTGCTCGTCGAGTCGATGATCGCCGCCGCCCGCGAGCTCGGGCTCGACGACGAGACCGCACGAGCCCTCGTCGTCCAGACCGTGCTGGGCGCGGCGACGATGGCCGCGCAGCCCGGGGCCGACGCGGCCACGCTGCGCCAGCAGGTGACGTCCCCTAATGGCACGACAGCGGCGGCCCTGGCGGCCTTCGAGGCCGGCGGCTTCCGCGACCTCGTGCTCCGCGCCATGACCGCGGCCCGGGATCGGGGCGAGCAACTCGGACGCGTCGCCCCCGCATGAGCGATGCGCTGACCGTCGTCTGGGACGACGCACTCAAGGCCTACGACTTCGGTCCCGGCCACCCGCTCGCGCCCATCCGCGTGCAGCTCGCGATGCGCCTGGCCACCGACTTCGACCTGCTGACCGGTCCGCGCGTCTCCGTGCACACCCCCGTCGTGCCTGCGACCGCCGAGGACCTCCTGCGCGTGCATGACGCCGACTACATAGCCGCGGTCGAGCGGGCATCGCTCGAC
>JBJTIQ010000286.1:0-6463 GCA_046095085.1 Actinomycetota bacterium
AGAGCGAGCTCCTTGGTGAGCATGACGACCGCGGCCTTGGACGCGCCGTAGAGCAGTTGCCCGCGCGAGACCGTGAAGGCGTCGACCGAGGCGAAGTTGACGACGGCGGAGCCCGCGGTCATGCGCGGCACGCACGCGGCGGTGACGTTGAGGATGCCCAGCACGTTGATGTCGAAGATGCGGCGATAGAGCTCGTCGGTGTAGGTCTCCAGGGTCGTGGGCGGATACACGCCCGCGACGTTGGCCAGTGCGTCGATCGAGCGGTCGCCGAGCGCGTCGGCGAGCGCGGCCTCGACCGCGGCCCGGTCGCGCACGTCGACGACGACCGCCGTGAAGTCGGCGTGGTCGTGTTGCATGTCGGGGGAGACGTCGATGCCGATGACCGACCAGCCGTGCGCGAGGTAGCAGCGGGCGGTGGCATGGCCCATGCCGCTCCCGGCTCCCGTGACGACGGCGACTCCCATGCGCCGCAGGCTAGGAACCCCGGACCAGATTGTCAACAATCTGCAAAGCGCCGAAATAGGTGGGCCAGACGGTAGGGGTCCCTGGGCGGTAGGGGTCCCTGGCGGCCGATGGCTCGTCCAGCGCCACATATCGACAACTACGCGCGCTCTAGTTGTCGATATGTGGCGCTACTCGGCGACGTGTCCCCACCCGTCTGCGGACCCGTGACCCCAACCGTCTGCGGGCCCATGGCCCCCACCCGTCGGTGCCCGGAGTTTTCCACCGCCCGGCCACTGCCGGGCACCGCCAGCATCGCGGGCCGCCACGGTTCACCGATGCGCCCCCGGCGAGAGACTCTCGAGACGGCCCTGCGGCTACGCGAGGCCTTCGGAACCTCTGCGTTCGAGCCTGCCGCGGCCGTCAGCATCGGTCTCTCAGGCCGTCAGCTTGAACAAGCCGTGCGGTCCGGAACGATCGTGCGCCTTCGCAAAGGCCTCTACTCCGTCTCAGGCGATCCCGTCGACAGGCATCTCGGCCTGCTCCATGCCACGACCCAGCGACTACGCGACGGAGGTTTCGATCCGATCGTCTTCGGTCGGTCGGCGGCGATTGTGACCGGCATGGGCTACGTGTCTCCACGAGTGGAGCCGACTGTGCCGCCGGCCACTCTGGCGGTGCCGACCGTCTGCTCGACGCGCGCGGGCCGACGATCCGGTGTGAGTGTCCGCAAGATCGACATACCCCCCGCTCACATTGTTGACCGATCGGATGGACTGCGAATGACGACGCCCCTGCGGACGGGCGTTGATCTGGCCTGCGAGTTTCGCGTCTCGCCTCGGCACGCGTTGGGCGCCCTGTGCCTCGCGGTGCGCTCCGACATGCTCAGCGGTCTCTCCTCTGGGGAGGCTCGACAGATCGACAGGCTGATGACGAACGTCGACGCCATCAATGCCAAGCACGAAGAGCTGTCGCGCACCTGGTCGCAGGCACGACTGCGTGGTGCGTCGGCGTTATCGGGACTTCTCGGCCGGGTGAATCCCGCGCCGGAGAATCCTTTCGAGGCACTGTCGTGGGCGGGATTCTCGCTCAGTGGACTGCCCCAGCCGGAATGCCAGCAGTGGGTCCAGGGTGCAAGCGGTCGTTGGTACCGCGTCGACTTCCTCTGGCGTGACGCGAGGCTCATCGGCGAAGCCGACGGAGCGGTTAAGTACAGGTCGGCTGCCGATGTCATCGCGGAGAAGCAACGCCAAGCAGACCTCGAGGCGGCGGGCTACCGGCTTATCCGCTGGACATGGCAGGACGTAGTGCCAGACGCGCAGCAGTTGATAGGCCGCGTTGACTGCGCTCTCTCGGAGCGAATGCATGCGCGGCATGTGGCGGCAGCCGTAGGTCAGGATCGGCGTCACCGCGTCCGAGTAGCGCCAGATATCGACAACTAAAGCGCGCGCAGTTGGCGATGGCTGGCGCGGAAGCGGGGAGTGAAGCGCCTACTCCTCGAGCCAGCCCTTGGCTCGCTCGACGGCCCGACGCCAGCGCCGATGCGCGGCCTCGCCGTCACCCTGCGGCGTGAACACCCGGTCGGTGCGCCGGGTGGCGACGATCTGCTCCTGGGTCCACACCCCGGTGCCCAGCCCGGCGAGGAACGCCGCGCCGAGCCCCGTGGTCTGCAGTTCCGCCGAGCGATCCACGGGAACGCGCACCTGGTCGGCCTGGATCTGGCAGAGCAGGTCGTTAGCTGCCGCCCCTCCATCGACCGCCAGACGCGGCAGCCGCACCCCGCCCTCGCTCGCCATGAGATCGACGACATCGCGCACCTCGAAGGCAATCGCCTCAAGAGTGGCGCGCACGATGTGGGCGCGGGTGGTGCCGCGCGTGATACCGATTATCGTGCCGCGCGCGTAGGGATCCCAGTCGGGTGCGCCGAGGCCGGTGAGCGCGGGCACGAAGACCACGCCGCCGCTGTCGGGCACAGACTCGGCGATTGCCTGCGTCTCACTAGCGGACTCGATGATGCCGAGCCCGTCGCGCAGCCACTGCACCGCAGCACCCGTGACGAAGACCGCGCCCTCCAGTGCGTAGGTGAGCGAGCCATCGGGTCGACCGAGGGCGACGGTGGTCAGCAGCCCGCTCGACGATGGCACCGCGCGCTCGCCGGTGTTAACCAGCAGGAAGGAGCCGGTGCCGTAGGTGCACTTGGCGTCGCCTTCAGCGAAGCCCGCCTGACCGACGAGCGCCGACTGCTGGTCGCCCGCGATGCCGGCGATGGGCAGGTCGAGCCCCAGGAAGGCGGCCGGATCGGTGCGGGCGATCTCGCCGTACGACGGCACGATCTCGGGCAGTGCATCGATGGGAACGCCGAACAATGCCGCGAGCTCGGCACTCCAGGTGCCGGTGCGGATATCGAAGAGCAGCGTGCGCGAGGCGTTGGTGGGGTCGGTGACGTGATGAAGTCCCCGCGTCATGCGGGCGATGAGGTAGGAGTCGATCGTGCCGATGGCGACGCGCCCCGATGTCACCTGTGCCCAGGTGGTCGGATCGTTGTGTGCGACCCAGGCGATCTTGGTCCCACTGAAGTAGGGATCCAGTCGCAAGCCGGTGAGCTCGCTGACCCGCGGCTCATGCCCTTGCGACTTCCACTCGTCGCACATCGCAGCGGTACGCCGGTCTTGCCACACGATCGCTCGTCGCGCCGAGCCCAGGGTCTCGCGGTCCCAGAAGCACACGGTCTCGCGCTGGTTGGTGATGCCCAGAGCCGTGGGCGCCTCGGGCGAGGAGGCCAGCGCCTCGCGCGTGGCTTCGAGCGTTGCGCTCCAGATCTCGCCCGGATCGTGCTCCACCCAGGCGGCGCCAGCGCCGCCACCGTCGCTTGGGAAGTGCTGGGGGAACTCCCGGTAGCCGCGGGCGATCACCCGCGCCGCATCGTCGACGAGCAGGGCGGTGACCCCGGTGGTCCCGGCATCGATGGACAGCACGGCCATGTCCCGACCCTAGCCAGCCTCGGCCCCTCGTGGGCTAGGCTCTGCACACGTTTACAGATCCGGCTTCGGGAGTGGTCATGCGCGTGGGCGTCCTCACCGGCGGGGGCGACTGCCCCGGCCTCAACGCCGTCATCCGGGCGGTGGTCCGCAAGGGCGTCAGGGAATACGGATATGACTTCGTCGGCTTTCGCGACGGATGGAAGGGTCCGCTCGAAGGCACCACCATGCCCCTCGACATCTCGGCCGTGCGCGGCATCCTGCCCAGGGGCGGCACCATCCTCGGCTCATCGCGCACCAACCCGATCAAGATCGAGGGCGGCGTCGAGCGCATTGAGCGCAACCTCGCCGACCTGGGCGTCGACGCCCTTGTCGCCATCGGCGGCGAAGACACCCTTGGCGTCGCGACCAAGTTGGCCGACCACGGCCTGCCCGTCGTGGGCGTGCCCAAGACGATCGACAATGACCTCAACGCGACCGACTACACCTTTGGCTTCGACACGGCCGTCACCATCGCAACCGATGCCATCGACCGTCTGCACACGACCGCGGAGTCGCACCACCGCGTGCTGGTGATCGAGGTCATGGGCCGGCACGCCGGATGGATCGCGCTGCACTCGGGCATGGCGGGCGGTGCCAACGTCATCCTCATCCCCGAGGTGCCCTTCGATCTCGACCAGGTGTGCGGATGGGTTGAGCAGCGCTTCCAGTCGCAGTACGCACCGATCATCTGCGTGGCCGAGGGCGCGCTGCCCAAGGACGGCGACCTGATCACCAAGGACGCCACGGTCGACGCCTTCGGCCACGTAAAGCTCTCGGGCATCGGCGACTGGCTCGCATCCGCCATCGAGCATCGCACCGGCAAGGAGTCGCGGGCTGCCGTGCTCGGTCATATCCAGCGCGGCGGCACACCCACGGCCTTCGATCGAGTGCTGGCCACCCGCTTCGGTCTTAACGCCATCGAAGCCGTCAAGGACGGCGACTCGGGCAAGATGGTCGCCCTTCGCGGCACCGACATCGTGAGAGTTCCGCTGGCCGACGCCACCGGCACGCTCAAGACCGTTCCGATCGCGCGCTACGAGGAGGCCGCAGCCTTCTTTGGCTGAGGTCCACGCGCCCCGTACCCTTATTCGCATGTCCTCGATCACCTGGCCGGATCTGGCTGCCCGGCAGCAGCCCGTGTGGCCCGACCAGGATGCCCTCGAGCGGGTGCTCGCCGACCTGCGCTCGCAGCCGCCACTGGTCTTCGCGGGGGAGTGCGACACCCTGACCGATCAGCTGGGCGAAGCTGCCCTGGGCAACGCGTTCGTGCTCACCGGTGGTGACTGCGCCGAGACCTTTGCCGCCAACACCGCCGACTCCATCCGCGCCCGTCTCAAGACGGTGCTGCAGATGTCGATCGTGCTCACCTACGCCGCCTCCCTCCCCGTCGTGAAGATGGGCCGCGTTGCTGGGCAGTACTTCAAGCCGCGCAGTCAGCCCATCGAGGTGCGCGATGGCATCGAGTTGCCGAGCTACCTCGGCGACGCGGTCAACGACATCGCCTTCGACCCTGAGTCGAGGCGTCCTGATCCCGCTCGCATGCTGCGCGCCTACCACGCCTCCGGCTCGGCCCTCAACCTCATTCGGGCGTTCACGCAGGGCGGCTACGCCGATATGCGGCAGGTGCACGCGTGGAACCAGGACTTCGTCCGCGAGTCGACCGCGGGCCAGCTCTACGAGCGCCTGGCGACCGACATCGATCGCGCGCTGTCGTTCATGCAGGCGTGCGGCGCCGACCCCGAGGAGTTCAAGCGCGTCGAGTTCTACGCCGCCCACGAGGCGCTCGGCCTCGACTATGAGCGTGCGCTCACGCGCATCGACTCGCGCACCGGCCTGCCCTACGACGTATCCGGCCACTTCCTGTGGGTAGGGGAGCGCACCCGACAGCTGGACGGTGCCCACATGCACTTCGCCTCCACCATCCGCAACCCCATCGGGATGAAGGTCGGCCCCACGGCCTCGCCCGAGGAGGTCCTGGAGGCCGTGGAGATGCTCAATCCCGACCGCGTGCCCGGTCGGCTCAGCCTCATCACTCGAATGGGTGCTGGCAGGGTGCGCGACGCTCTTCCTGCTGTCGTGCAGAAGGTCGAGGCCAGCGGCAATCCGGTCGTGTGGGTGTGCGACCCGATGCACGGCAACACCTTCGAGGCCAGCAGTGGCCACAAGACGCGCTCCTTCGACGACGTCATCGGCGAGGTCGAGGGCTTCTTTGAGGTGCACCGCACGCTCGGCACCATCCCCGGCGGCATCCACGTCGAGCTCACCGGTGACGACGTCACCGAATGCGTCGGCGGCTCCGGCGGGCTGGCCGAAGACGGGCTCGGCTTCCGCTACGAGACCGCCTGCGACCCGCGTCTCAACCGCGAGCAGTCCCTGGAGTTGGCCTTCCTGGTGGCCGACATGCTGCTCAAGCGCTAGCCACCACCCTCGAATTGCATGTCCGGTGTCGGCCTAGCCGCGGCCGCCGCGACCGGGCAGGATGAGCACGTGACCACGCTCTACGCCGTCCGCACGACCGGCATCGTCTGCCGGGTGGGCTGCGCCAGTCGACCGCCGCGACCCGAAAACATCGTGTGGTTCGACGACCTGGATCGCGCCCTCGCCTCGGGATTTCGCCCATGCCGCCGGTGCCGTCCGGATGCGGAGCATCCCCAGGTCTCGTATCGCGCCGATGTCGTGCGCCAGGCGCTCGGCTACCTGCGGCTGGGCCTCTCGGTCGAGCAGACGGCCGCACGCCTGCATGTGAGCGATCGTCACCTGCGCCGGCTCGTGCGCCAGGAACTCGGCACTAGTCCGCGCGCGGCGGTGTCGGCATGAGCTCCCGCCGGTTTGCGTCGCTCGTGCGCACCACGGTCAAGACACCGTGGCGCCCCGTCGGGATCGTCGCCGACGAAGACGGAGTCGTCGTCGCCTCGTGGTTCGGCGCGCCCCGTGACTCCGATGCCGCACACATCGACCTCGACTCCGCCCGCAAGGTGCGCCACATCGACGGCGCGAGCGAC
>JBJTIQ010000287.1:0-3613 GCA_046095085.1 Actinomycetota bacterium
GATCGGCGTCGCCCTCGCCCAGGTGGGCGATGCGCTCGTCTACGACATCCAGGCGTGGGACACCGCCGACGCTGCCGACCTGTCCACGACCGACGCGGTCATCGTCGCCTCGCACGGCAATGGCGAGGAGACCGTGCTCGAAGCTGCCGTGCGCTCGGGGGTCCCCTACGTCGGACTGGTGGCGAGTCGCAAGCGCGGCGCGGCCGTGTTGCAGGCCCTCGACCTGACCGATGACGAGAAGGCGCGCATCCACACGCCCGCCGGCCTCGACATCGGCGCACGCACCGCCGAGGAGGTCGCCCTGTCGATCCTCGCCGAGGTCATCGCCAATCGCGGCAAGCAGCCACGCGAGTCATCGGCCACCTCCGTCGGCACCGCAGTCGATCCCGTGTGCCACATGGACGTGGTCATGGTGCCGAGCTCCCTGCATGCCGAGGTCGATGGCACGACGTGGTGGTTCTGCTGCCAGGGCTGCCTCGATCGCTTCGTCGCCAACCCGTCGGCATTCGCGAGCGCCTAGGTCGCCATGTCCTCCACCGACGACCTGGCTGACCTGCTTCCCGACATCCCGGCGCTGCAGGCACGGCTGTCCGAGGCCGGCTATCTCGCCGAGCCCGGACTCGCCACGGCCCTGTTCTGCGCGGTTCGACTGCCCCAGCCGCTCCTGCTCGAGGGCGAAGCAGGAGTCGGCAAGACGCAGTCGGCCAAGGCCCTCGCCGAGATCCTGCAGACCCCGCTCATCCGCCTGCAGTGCTTCGAGGGCATCGATGCCGCCGAGGCGCTCTACGAATGGAACTATCCACGCCAGCTCCTCGGTATCCGCGTGGCCGAGGCGCGCGGTGACGACGTGGCCGAGACCAGCCTTTTCGGTCGCGAATACCTCGTGGAGCGTCCCCTGCTACAGGCGATCGAGCATCGCGGCCCGCGTCCGGCTGTCCTGCTCATCGACGAGGTCGATCGCGCCGACGAGGAATTCGAGGCCTTCCTGTTCGAGCTCCTCGCCGAGTCGGCGGTGACCATCCCCGAGATTGGCACCCTGCGCGCCCACCACAAGCCCATCGTCATCCTGACGTCCAATCGCACGCGCGACCTGCACGACGCCTTGAAGCGACGCTGCCTCTACCACTGGATCGACTACCCCTCGCTCGAGCACGCCACCGAGATCGTGCGTATGCGGGTGCCCGAAGCCGACCAGACCCTCGTCTCGGACATCGCCGCAGCGGTCGCGCGGCTACGCACGCTGGACGTCCAGAAGCCCCCGGGCATCGCCGAGGCGATCGACTGGGTGCACGCGGCGATCCTGCTCGGCGTCCAGGACTTCGATGCCGATGCGGTTCAGCGCACCCTCGGCGCCGTCCTGAAGTACCGCGAGGACCACGAGGTCGCGCGCGAGGCCGGCTTCGCCTGGGTCGCCGGTGCCTGACGCGGCATTCGCGGAGGCCGATCTCGCCGCCGTCGCAACCGCCTTCGGCTATCGGCTGCACAGCGCCGGCGTTCCCGTGACCCCCGAGCGCAGCGCGCGCTTCGCCGAGACGGTCCTGCTCGCGGCCCCCACGTCGGTCGAGGACGTCTACTGGCTCGGTCGCGTCACGTTGCTGAGCGCGCAGGCGCAGATCCCCGTCTACAACGCCCTCTTCGACCGCACCTTCCGCGGGGTCGTCGACTTCAGCGATGCCCTCGCCATCGACCTCGACTCACCGCCCGCACCGCCGTCTCCGGCAAGCGAGCGCCCGCCTCGTGACGGCCTCCCCGGACGCGAGACCGACGGGGTCGCACCCGTGACGAGCGCGACCCCCGGTTCGGACTCCCGCGCTGACGCCGACATCGAGGATCGGTCGGTTCTGGCAGCCGCCAGCCCCGAGGAGCGTCTCGGCCACCGCGACTTCTCCGAGTGCTCCCCCGAGGAACTCGCCCTTCTCCGACAACTCGTCGAGCAGTTGCCGCTCATCCCGCCGATGCGGCGCGGCAGGCGCAGTCGACGTCACCCGTCAGGAGCGCAGCTCGACGTACGAGCGACGCTGCGTCGAGCGCACCGCAGTGGCGGTGATCCCGTGCGACGCGTACGCCGGCGACGTGTCCAACGTCCACGCCGCGTGGTGCTCATCGCCGACGTCTCCGGATCGATGGAGCCCTACGCGCGCGTCTACCTTCACCTCATGCGCGGGGCGGTCCGCGCACTCGGCGCCGAGTCGTTCGTCTTCGCCACGAGGCTCACGCGACTCACCCGGCACCTGGCCAGCGGCGGTCCCGACTACGCCTACGCCAAGGTGTCCGAGGCGACGCCCGACTGGTCCGGGGGCACGCGTATCGGCGAAGCCCTTCATCGCTTCCTTGATGAGCACGGTCGACGTGGTGTCGCCCGCGGTGCGGTCATCGTCATCGTGTCGGACGGCTGGGAGATCGGCGATCCGTCGGCGGTTGGCCGCGCGATGGAGCGCCTGCACCGCCTGGCCTACCGCGTCATCTGGGTCAATCCGCGCAGCGCCGCGGCCCAGTACGAGCCGCTGGCGGGCGGCCTGGCCGCCGCCCTGCCGCACGTCGATACCTGTCTCAGCGGGCACTCGGTCAAGGCGCTCAGTGACGTGATGGCCGCGATCCAGTCGGCGGAGCGAGGGGAGGCACGACGTGGCTGACAACCGTCGCACGATCGTGATCACCATCTCGACCCGCGCCTCGTCGGGCGTGTGGGAGGACCGGTCGGGGCCGATCCTGGTCGAGGGCCTGCGGCAACTCGGCCTGCAGTGCCCCGACCCGGTCGTCGTCGCCGACGGCGAGCCTGTCGAGGCCGCCCTGCGCGCAGCGATAGCCGACGGCGTCGACCTGGTGCTGACCACCGGGGGCACGGGGCTCACCCCCACCGACCAGACCCCGGAGATGACCCGGCGCGTGATCGATCGGGAGGCACCCGGCATTGCCGACGCGATCCGCCGCTACAGCGCCGATCACGGCATCGCGACGGCCGTGCTCTCCCGCGGACTGGCTGGCCTCGCCCGTCGCACCCTCGTCATCAACCTTCCCGGCTCCCCCGGCGGCGCGCGCGATGGGCTGGCTGTCATCGGACCTCTGCTCGACCACGCTCTCGACCAGATCAGTGGCGGCGATCACCCTCGTCCCACCGCAGGAGGCTGATCTCAGCGGCACGTCTACCCTGGAGTGGTGACCGCGCAGGAGCAGCGCTTCGGGGCCAATGAGTGGCTCGTCGACGAGATCTACCAGCAATACCTCGCCGACAAGAATGCCGTCGACCCTGCCTGGTGGGATTTCTTCGACGACTACTCCCCCGCTGACGGATCCGCCCTCAAGGCCGCCATCGAGCACGCCAACGGATCAGCGCTGGTGACGCCGGCCCCCCTTCCGGTCGCTGCCCCGGCCGTGGCCACCTCCGTCGAGACCGGTGAGGCCATCCCACTCAAGGGTCCCGCCGCCCGGATCGTCGGCAATATGGAGGCGAGCCTCGCGGTCCCCACCGCCACCAGCGTGCGCGGCGTTCCGGCGAAGCTCCTCGCGGACAACCGCGTCGTGATCAACAACCACCTCGCCCGCGGTCGTGGCGGCAAGGTCTCATTCACGCATCTCATTGGCTACGCCGTGGTGCGCGCCCTGGCGTCCGTGC
>JBJTIQ010000288.1:0-7971 GCA_046095085.1 Actinomycetota bacterium
ATGCTGATCTTCCCCTTAGACCCCTTGGCATTGTTGGTCTTGCCAATGAATGTCTTACCTGCGAATCGGTCGGTGATCGCGTCATCAGTGATGAACAGGTAGGGGTAGGTCTTGCCGATCTTATTGTTGACGATGACGGCCTTCACGATCATCTGCGAGGCCTTGACCGGACCGACAGACAGCCAGCGCTTGCCCTCGGTGGGATTGAGGTCGTAGACCTTGCCCTCCTGGGTCGTGAGCGTCTTCGGTGCGACTCCCTGGCTCACCATGTTGACCACGCCGTAGACCACCTTGGGCGTGTCGGCCGGCAGCAGAATCGACGCTGCGCCAGACGTGTAGAGCAACGTGCACGTGGGCGTAGAGACGTTGAGGACCATGATGTTGCCGCCCATCTGCTGGCACGGCACGGGATCGGCCGCCGCGGCCGGCAGGGCCGGAGCCAGGGCGAGGGTGAGGCCGGCGACCGCGGCGGCCGCCGACGCGAGGGTGATCGACTTCTTCATCGAACCTGCCTTCTCGTTCGGGGATTTCCCCCACCCTCTCACAGGCCAGGGGCTGGTCACAGGCTGGTGGAGGCCGCGCACTGGTTCTTGCCGATTTCCAAGGTCTCGATCTCTTCGGCGGTAGCGGGGCGCCCTGAGTTGACCAGGCGGATCGTGTCGTAGAAGTCCGGTGCCGACGGCAGGCTCGCAACGATCTCCTCGATGAACGTCGCCATGTCATCCTCCGACACCAGCGCCGACTCGAAGACCTGAGCGAGCGACGTCTTGACCATGCCGTCGTCGCCGATCTCGTAGATTAACGTCCAGTGGGCGGGCATCACGATTGTGTGGCGGTCGAGCGCCGCCATGCGGTCGTGGATGGTGTGGAAGAGCTCCCTCGCCAGGTCGGCCGCCTTGCCGGTCAGATCGGGGCGACCGAGTCCGCGAACGAAGACCGTGTCGCCCGTGAGGATCACGTGCCCGGGGATGTTGACGCAGATGCTTCCGGGCGTGTGACCGGGCATCTTGATCGCCAGGATCTCCAGGCTGGCGTCCCCGAGATCGATGCGCTCGCCGTCTGCGAGCGGCTGATTGGCGAACGGC
Source organism: Actinomycetota bacterium (assembly GCA_046095085.1). Taxonomy (GTDB): domain Bacteria; phylum Actinomycetota; class Actinomycetes; order S36-B12; family S36-B12; genus Mxb001. The sequence goes on from JBJTIQ010000288.1 coordinate 1,086, forward strand.
GCCCCGCGGCCCGCGTCCTCGACCGGCACGTGGTAGGGCACGCCCAGCGACTCTGCGAGCGCGGGGCCGCCGGAGATGTGATCGGCGTGGATATGCGTGTCGAGGATGTGGCGAATAGGCATGCCATGGTCCGAGGCGAGCCCGAGGTACACGTCCGGAAACCGCGCGGGGTCCACGACGATGCAGCCCTGGCCGGGCACGCCCAGCACATAGGACAGGCACGCCTTGGCCGGCCGCAGTATCTGCCATCCGACCATGCCGTCCGGCAGCCCGCTGATCGGGCGCGGCACGAGCAGTTCGGCCCACGCGGCCGTACCCCCCTCGAGGTTGACGGCCTCCCGGCCCTCCTGCCCCAGCGTCTCCAGGAAGAGCCCGCTGCCATTGCCGTGGGCGCAGATGACGACAGTGCCGTCCGGGATCTCCTGGGCGATGCGCTCGGGCTCTTCCATGGCGACCCAGATGGGCACGTTCTTCGTCGGGACGGGACGCGTGCCCTCCACCTGCCACTGGGCGTAGTCGTCCTGGTTGCGGACGTCGAGGATGAAGGGGATTGACCCGTCGGCAATGCCTTCGTAGAGCTCAGCGGGGGTGATGGAGCGGGCCACGGTGCCTCCCTATCGGGCCAGTGTTGCCCGGTTTGCCATTTCCGGGACAACCATATGCGCAGACGCTAATGTGTCTAAAGGCCTCTGAGAAGGGAATTGGACCACTTTCCTGGCGATTCTTGCCTAGGTCGCCCGGGGACCGTAGCGTCACAGGCACCACATCACCCAAGGAGTACCCATGAGCACGGACGAATCGCTCGACACCCCCGAGTCCATGACGATCATCGCCTGGAGCGGTGACCTCGACAAGCTCTGGCCGACGTTCATCCTGGCTTCGACAGGCGCAGCGTCGGGGATGGACGTCACCGTCTTCTTCACCTTCTGGGGACTCTTCCCTCTGGTCAAGGAAGACGTGCGCATCACCGGCTATGACGCGATGACCAAGGCCCTGGCCGGCATGAACGCACCCGGCTTCAAGAAGGCCAAGCTCTCCAAACTCAACATGGGCGGGTCCGGCGCGTGGATGATGCGCAAGGTCGCCGACAAAAACAAGCTCCTCCCGCCCGAGGACCTCTTCGAGATCTGCAAGGAGATGAACGTCAACCTCTGGCCCTGCCAGATGACCATGGACCTCCTCGGCATCAAGCCCGAGCAGATGGTCGACGGCCTCGGCGAGCCCGTGGGCGCGGCGACCGCCCTGCAGAAGATGGCCAAGTCCGACATCAACCTCTTCATCTGATTTCCGCTTTTTCGACCTGATAGGACACTCACATGACCGATGCCGCCAAGACCGTCGACGCCAAGGGGCAGACCTGCCCCATGCCGGTGCTCATGACTGCCAAGGGCATCAAGGAGATCGACAGCGGGCAGATCATGCTCGTGGAGGCCACCGACAACGGCGCGCGCTCCGACATCCCGGCCTGGACCTCCCAGACCGGCAACGAGCTGGTCGAGTCCGCGGAAGCCGACGGCGTCCTGCGGTTCTGGATCCGCAAGAAGTGAGGACGGGTGCGCTACGGCTTTGCCATTGACCAACGCACGTGCATCGGGTGCCACGCCTGCACAGTCGCCTGCAAGACCGAGCATGAGATCCCGGTCGGCCAGTTCCGCACCTGGGTGAAGTACGTAGACAAGGGCACCTTCCCCAATGCCACGCGTGAAATGGCAGTGCTCCGGTGCAATCACTGCACCGATGCGCCCTGCGTGACCATCTGTCCTACCCAGTCGCTCTTCAAACGCGACGACGGGATTGTCGACTTCGACCGCGACCGCTGCATCGGCTGCAAGAGCTGCATGCAGGCGTGTCCCTACGACGCCATCTACATAGACGAAGAGACGCACACCGCCGCAAAATGCAACTTCTGCGCCCACAGGGTCGACCAGGGCCTCGAGCCGGCCTGCGTGCAGGTCTGCCCGACCGAGTCGATCTGGGTCGGCGACCTCGACGATCCCAACAGCGGCATCCGCAAGCTCATCAGCATCGAGCCGGTCACCGTGCGCGCCCCCGAGCAAAACACCAGCCCCAACGTCTTCTACGTGGGAGCCGACAAGGCCACCCTCGACCCGCTGGTCGCCCCGGTCGATCAGACCTACCTGTGGGCCGAGCCCGACATCCTGCGCCTGCAGACCGCGAGCGAGCTCCCCGGCGACCCGATCACCAATGCGCGGACCACCCTCAATACCTCCCATCCGCGCCCCTGGGGCTGGAAGGTCTGGACCTACCTGTGGACCAAGTCGGTGGCCGCCGGTGCCGGCGCGCTGGCGGCCCTGCTCATCCTCATGACGGGGAGCGAGTCGATCCTGGTGAGCACGGTCGCACCTCTCCTCGCGGCGGCATTCCTCCTCATCACCGCCGTCCTGCTCATCTGGGACCTCAAGCAGCCAAAGCGGTTCGTCTTCTTGCTCATGCCGTGGATGATCCAGCGCAAGTCATGGCTGGCTATCGGTGGCATCTTCCTCGGCCTCTACGCCGTCATCACCGGCCTGTGGTTCCTCGCGGGCGCGGCCGACACTCTCGACATGGGCACCTTCACCACTGCCATCACGTTGCTCGCCTGGCCGGCGATCCCGGCGGCGGTCATGACGGCGGGCTACACCGCCTTCCTCTTCGGGCAGGCCGAGGGCCGCGACCTGTGGCAGTCACCCGTGCTCTTCTGGCACCTGCAGGTGCAGGCCGTGATGGCCGGCGCCGGCGTGCTGCTGGTCGCGGGGACGTTCATCGACTGGGCCGGGCAGGGCTTTGCCTCTATCACCTGGCTGGCCTGGGCTCTCTTCATCGGCACTGTTGCCAATCTCCTCATCCTCGCGGTGGAATACCGCAGCCAGCACGCCACGCGCAACGCTGCCGTCGCCGCCCACATGATCACGAGCGGGCGCTACAAGGGAGCGTTCTGGGGCGGGGCGATCGGCCTGTCCGTCATCACCGCGGCCCTCGCCCTGGCCGGCGCGCTCAACGAGCGGCTCGGGCTGCTCGCAGTCCTCGCCGGCGTGATCGCGCAGGCGTCCCTGCTCATCTACGAGTCGGTCTACGTCAAGGCCGGCCAAGACGTCCCGCTGTCCTAAGGAGCGACATGACCATCACCGAGCGCCCTGAAGCCTTTGGCCAGCGCACGCGTGGCGCGCTGTCGAACTACCCCCCGGTCGAGACGTGGGACGACGTCGTGATGTACGACGCCAAGGCGCATCCCAAGAAGGTCGAGCACCACTACATGCTGGTGCCGACCACCTGCTTCAACTGCGAGTCCGCCTGCGGTCTCCTGGCCTTCGTCGACAAGGAGACCAAGGAGGTCGTCAAGATCGAGGGCAATCCCGCCCATCCGGGTTCGCGCGGGCGCAATTGCGCCAAGGGCCCGGCCACGATCAACCAGACGAGCGACCCCGAGCGCATCCTCTATCCGATGAAGCGAGTCGGGCCCCGCGGATCCGCGCAATTCGAGCGCGTCTCCTGGGACGACGCCCTCGACGACATCGGCGGTCGCATCCGCAAGGCGATCATGGAGGGCCGCAATAACGAGGTCATGTACCACGTCGGCCGCCACGGCGAGGATGGCTTCATCGAGCGCGTGCTGCTGGCCTGGGGCGTCGACGGCAACAACACCCACACCAACATCTGCTCGGCCGGCGCCCGCTTCGGCTACTCGATCTGGGGCGGCTACGACCGCCCCTCCCCCGACCACGCCAATGCCAACGTCATCCTGCTCGTCTCCGCGCACCTGGAGTCGGGGCACTACTTCAATCCCCACGCCCAGCGAATCATCGAGGCGCAGGTGCAGCACGGCGCCAAGATCATCTCCGTCGATCCGCGCCTGTCCAACACGGCGGCCAAGGCCGACGAGCACGTGTCGCCGTGGCCGGGCACCGAGGCCGCGCTGCTGCTGGCCATTGCGGCCCACATCCTGCGCACCGACAGGGTCGCCTGGGACTACATGAAGCGCTGGGTCAACTGGCAGACCTACATGGAGAACGTCCATCCCGGGCAAGATCCGCACGACTTCGAGGCCTTCAAGAAGGCGCTGACCGACGACTACCAGCAGTACACCTTCGAGTTCGCCGCGCAGGAGTGCCGCATCCCGCTCTCGCAGGTCAAGCGCGTCGCCGAGATCGTCGCCAACTGCAACGGCAAGCTCGCCGCGCACACGTGGCGTGCTGCCACCGCGGGCAATCGCGGCGGGTGGGCCGTCGCGCGCGCCCTGTTCTTCCTGACCGTGCTCACCGGCAGCATCGGCCAGAAGGGTGGCACCAGCCCCAACGGCTGGAACAAGTTCATCCCCCACGGCCCCAACATGCCCGGCGGGCATAACTCGTGGAACGAGTTGCTGTGGCCGCAGGAGTTCCCGCTCTCCACCAATGAGCTGTCGATCCTGCTCCCGCACTTCCTGCTGGAAGGCCGCGGCAAGCTCGACACCTACTTCACCCGCGTCTACAACCCCGTGTGGACCAATCCTGACGGCTTCACGTGGATCGAGGCGCTGTCGCGCGAAGACCTAGTGGGCTGCCACGTGGCCATGACGCCGACCTGGAACGAGACGTCGATCTGGGCCGACTACGTCCTGCCGTTCGGTCACAGCACCGAGCGTCACGACACCCAGTCCTATGAGCAATACGCCGGCAAGTGGCTCGGCTTCCGCCAGCCGGTGCGCCGCGTCGCCCTCGAGAAGATGGGCGAGAAGATCGGCGACACGCGCGATGCCAACCCCGGCGAGGTCTGGGAGGAGAACGAGTTCTGGTTCGAGCTCTCCTGGCGCATCGACCCCGACGGCTCCCTGGGCATCCGCCAATACTTCGAGGCGCCCGGGCGTCCCGGCGACAAGATGACCATCGACGACTACTACGGCTACGTCTTCGACAACAACGTGCCGGGGCTGCCCGACAAGGCCGCTGCCGAAGGCCTCACGCCCCTCGAATACATGCGCAAGTACGGCGCGGTCGAGATCGCCAACGGCCTCTACCGCCAGGATGAGCGGCCACTGACCCCGGCCGAGCTCGAGGGTGCGGTCGCCGATGCCCACGGCGTGCTGCGCAAGCCGATCACCCCCGAGACGCAAAAGCCACTGGTCGGCGAGGCCGGTGCCGTGGGCATCGAGATGGAGGACGGCTCCAAGGTTGCCGGCTGGCTGACGCCGTCACGCAAGCTCGAGCTCTACTCGCCGTCCATGGCCGACTTCGGCTGGCCCGAATACGCGACCCCCACCTACGTCGAGTCCCACGTCCATCACTCGACGATCGACGAGACCAAGGGCGAGATGCTGCTGGTGCCGACCTTCCGGCTCCCCACGCTCATCCACACGCGCTCGGGCAACGCCAAGTACCTCAACGAGATCTCCAACAAGCACCCGATGTGGATGCACCCGTCCGATGCCGAGCGCCTGGGCGGCCTGCAGACCGGCGACATGGTGCGCGTGAACACCGAGATCGGCTACTTCGTCGCCCGCGTCTGGGTGACCGAGGCGATCCGGCCCGGCGTCACCGCCCTGTCGCACCACATGGGCCGCTGGCGCACGACCGACGAGGCCGGCAGCCGCTGGGTCAGCGGCAAGGTCGACGTCGGCCAGCTGCCCGACGGCCGGTGGCGCCTGCGCTACAAGGAGGGCGTCAAGCCCTTCGTCAGCGACGACCCCGACTCCATGCGCATCAACTGGGAGGATCCGGGCGTCCACCAAAACCTTGCGTTCCCGGTGCACCCCGACACCTGGTCGGGCATGCACTGCTGGCACCAGAAGGTGAGCATCGAGCGTGCGCACGACGAGGACAAGTACGGCGATGTCGTCGTCGACACGGCCAAGTCGCGCGAGGTCTACCGCGAGTGGATGTCGAAGACCCGCCCCGGACCCGGTCCCGGCGGCCTTCGGCGACCGTTCTTCATGATGCGTCCGGTGATGCCTCAGGTGCAGGCGTACTACGTCGACGGGGCGACCGGCTCGTAGAGTTCGGCCATGCCCGCATGGCCGGAGTTTCGCCGCACTGCGGCACGTCTGGCCGACGGGCGGGCGCTGACCTACTACGACCGTCCGGGGGCGCCTGAGCGCACGCGGGTCGATCAGCGACCGCTCGCTCCGGTCGCTGCGACCTCCGAGCTGCGACGCGACGAACTCACCGGCGAGTGGGTCATCGTCGCCGGCCACCGCCAGGACCGCACCTTCCTCCCGACGCAGGCCACGGGCTGCCCGCTGTGCCCGTCCACGCCCGGCAACCCGACGGAGGTCCCCGAGGACGACTACGAGGTCGCCGTCTTCGACAACCGCTTTCCGTCGCTGACACCTGACGCCGTCGGCGATCTATCGTCGGATCGACGCCCGGGATTCGGTCGATGTGAGGTCGTCTGCTTCACAAGCCAGCACGACCTGCGTCTCGCCGATCTCGACTCCGATCGCGTGCTCCTGGTCGTGCAGGCGTTGATCGACGTCGTCCAACGCGTGCGGTCAGACCCGCGCATCGAGTCATGCCTGGTCTTCGAGAACCGCGGCGCTGAGATCGGTGTGACCATTTCGCATCCGCACGGCCAGATCTATGCCTACCCCTTCGTGCCGCCACGCGAGCAGCTCCTGGTCGATGCGGCTCGGCGGCACCATGCCGCGACGGGTCGGGCGCTGGCCCTCGACCTGGCCGAAGCCGAGGCCAGACGCGGCGAACGTCTCGTTGCCATGACCGATCAGTGGATCGCACATGTCCCCGAGGCCGCCCGCTGGCCCTTCGAGATCCGCCTCACACCACGCGGCGAGACGGCAGCACTCGATGCGCTGACCCCCGCGGAGGCCCTCGACTTCGCCGACCTCTACCCGCGGATCCTGCGCGCACTCGACGATGCGTACGGCGTGCCGATGCCTTACATCGCCGCCTGGCAT
>JBJTIQ010000289.1:0-2519 GCA_046095085.1 Actinomycetota bacterium
GACGATCACGGCGATGTCTTCAGCCGGCTTGCGCCCTGACTTCACCAGGGAGACCGGCTGCTCGAGCACCGTCACCGTGAGCGCCTGCTTGCCGCGCTTGCCGTCGACGATGCCGAACTCGACCCGGGCGCCCTGGCGGAGGGAGGTGACGGCAGGGGGAAGCGCCGAGGCGTGCACGAACACGTCCTCGCCGTCGTCCGTGGTGAGGAAGCCGAAGCCCTTCTCCACGTCGTACCACCTGACCTTGCCGGTCGGCATGGTGTCCCCTTTGTCTCGCCGTACGGTGCCCCACAAGGCTAGTCGGCGGCGCGCGCCAGCGCCTTCTAGGGTGGGGCCGTGACCAGCCAGGGCTCATCGCGGACCCCGGGTGACCGCGTCATGCGCGCGGGCGCGATCGTGACGGTGATCGGGATCGCGTGCACGCTGATCGCCATGCTGCCGCTCGTCGTGCCCGACCTCGCGCTGCCCTCGGCCTGGTGGTTCCTGTCCATGATCACCGGAGTCGGGCTCGCGATGATCCTGCTCGGGCTGTTGGTGTCGGCCCGGGCCCGCGGGCGTCGCTAGGGCACCAGTCGCATCAGTCGATCGAACGCCGGTGCCCCGAGGCCGGAGGCGAGGTCGAAGCCCTTGGTCGCCCGGCAGCATCCCGCGGGGGGCGCGACCTGGTTGATGCCATCGGTGACGTCGTAGAAGGCACGTCGGTAGTCCCGCGACCCGCCGACGTCGTACAGCCAGGGGTTGAGGAATCCGAGGCGACCCTCGCGTGCGGCGATAAGCGCGATGTTGGCGGCCGTGAACGGCGTCGATGCACTCGTGCCGCCCACGGGGGACACCACCCACTCGATGCCGGGCGGCACGTCGATGCCCGTGAACTCCTCGAACTGCAGAGGTGTCATGGCCACCGGCCAGCCGGGGTAGCCGCTGGCATGCGCGACGACATCGGGGACGATGCGTCGATCGTTGTTGGTGGCTCGCGCCTGGTACCACGGCACGGGGTAGGGCGTGGGTCCGCCGGTGCCGGCTCCAGCGGTCGTGTCATCGCCCAGTTGCCCCTGCCACGTGGAGTCGTTCCACACGACCTCATTGAGACGGACGTTGTCCTTGCCCAGGATGATGCGCGTCCCGCCGACGGCAGTCACCCACGGAGAGGCCGCCGGATAGCCGGCATTCATCGCCGGATCCGGGATGCCGTTATGCAAGCAGGAGCTCGAACCGCTGTCTCCCGTGGCGATGAGAATCGACGTGCCGACGATGGCCCCGAGCGCGAAGACGTCGTCGCTGATCCACCGCAGCGCCGCGTCGCCGGACTCCGACAGCTGGCGCATGCACTGGCCGTAGGACAGCGTGATGACGTCGGGATCGAGACGCTGGTAGGCAGCCGTGAACCCGTCGACGAGCGACAGCACGAAGGAGGCGCCTCCGGCCGCTTCGACGAAGCCAATGCCTTCCGCTTGCGGCAGGACTGCGGCCACGGTCTGCACGTCGAGGTTGCTCTCGATGCCGGCGTAGCCGCTCGTCTGCACCGGACTATCGGGCATGCCGAAGGCACCTGTCGTGCGCACCTTCGGCGCCCGGTAGCCGAAGCACTCGGCGGCCACCTCCGCCATGCCCGGCGCGTAGGACTGGCCGAGGGCCACCACCGCGATGCGCGCCCCCTTGCCGCGGTCACCAGACCGGTGCAGGGCCGTGGTGCCGTAGGGGACGTGCAACTGCCGGGGCGAGTACGTCATGTCGACGAAGGGAATGCCCCCGAGCTCACCCTGGATGCACTCCTTGCCGGGCCCGAAGGGACCGCCGGTGTTGAGGGGTGGGTCGAAAGCGGCCCGTGGCGCGGGCATGAGGTCATTGAAGACAGGGATGATTCCGGCGACGACGTTCTTCATGGACCTGGGAACCGCGTTGACGATGGCATCACCGTCGGCGAAGAAGTAGGTGTTGAGGCGCGGAGACGGCCCGCCCTGCTCGACCTCGACCTCAGCCTTGAAGATGCCCTGCCAGACCTCGGTCGGACCGGTGATGCGAGCCGTCAGCCCGGTCGCGTCGAAGGAGACGCGCATGTCGTTGTCCTTGGCCCACGCCTTCAGCCGATCACGCTGCTTCGTCGACGCACCGTAGCGATCCGCGGCCTGCCGCAAAGACATGAAGTCGCGATAGCGGGATGACCCAGGCGTGGAGATCTGCTGGGCGGCCTTGTGCAGCGCCTCGCGGTCGTAGGGCAGCGCCGCCGTGAAGGTGAGCTCGACGGGGACGGGCTCGGACTGCGCCGGAGTGCTTGCCGACGCGGTGGTGGCTAGACCCGCGCCGATGATGCTCGCGGCGGCGAGGCCGGTCAGTGACAAGACGGGCAGGGAACGACGGGTCATGCGACGACGCTAGCGAGCCGCCCTCTCAGCGCGCAGGGAAATCAGCACGTCGGCAAGCACTCCGGCGCAGTCCGAGCCCGTCCCCGTCGAGCTCACCTTCACGGCGGCGCTGCCCTACGACCGCGAGGCGCTGCACAAGGCCGCCCAGCAGATCTC
>JBJTIQ010000290.1:0-3986 GCA_046095085.1 Actinomycetota bacterium
CGGCCTGCGCCCACCCGCGGCCCAGCGCATGCTCGATCTCCTCGAAGCGAGCGAGGTCGATGTCGTCATCACCATGCGCGACCTCGGTCGCATCATCCCGTCGTCGTGGCAGCAGCACGTGCGCAATACCCACACGGAGCCGTACCGCTCCTACATCCGCCGGCGTGCCGAGCAGCGCGGCACCCTGCCCCCGACGCAGATGCAGGAGACCTGGGACACCGAGCGCAACCAGACCTTCTGGCGCTCCTACGCCTACGGCGCGCTCGTGCGCCGGTGGCAGTCGCTCGTCGGCGCCGATCGGGTGCGGGTCGTCACGCTGCCGCCCGCGGGCGCGCCGTCCAATCTCCTGTGGAAGCGCTTCCGCGAAGCCGTGGCAGTGCCCGCACTACCCGCCGAGGCACCCAGGCTGAAGGCCTTCGTGGCCAATATCGGATCCACCGAGGCCGAGGCGATGCTGCTGCACGCCATGAACGTCGAGGCCAAGCGCCAAGGATGGAACCGCAAGACCACCAATGAACTCCAGCAGCAGCTGCTCTCGAGTGGGTTCCTCGACCGGCCGGACCGAGGCCGCCCACTCCTCCTACCGACCAAGTTCCTTCCCATGGTCCAGGAGTGGGCGCGCATCGACATCGACGATGTCCGCTCGACCGGAGTCACCGTCGACGGTGAGCTCGCTGACCTCAGCGTGCCTGACACCGCCGCATCGCGCGGACGCGTGGATCCCGATCAGGTCGCCGCCGCAGGCGCATACGCGACGATTCACGCGATGACGGAGCAAGCTCAGGCGATCGCGCGGCGCAACAGAAGGGAGGCTGCCGTCAGCCTTCCCGGACGCCTTCTTCGTCGAACGAAGCAGCGCTTGCGGAAGTCTGGCGACGATCGCTAGTGCTGCCCGCGGCGCGCAGACCAATGATGATTCCCACGACGCCCACGGCCCCCCAGAAGAGGTTGAGGCCGAGCTGTGGCCACGCCATCTTGTAAATGGAGTAGGCGACGAGTCCGGCGGCACCGACGACGTTGAGAATGTGGTAGGTCGCGCTACGAGCGTCTAGGCGACGCGTCGCCACTAGCGCATATGCACCAACGAGAAGCACTGCCGCGGCCCAGCCGATGATCTCCCAGACAACCGTCACCCGATCACTCTAGGGGCTCACCGCGCGCGCGGACTCCCGACACAGGTCCCAGAGGTCAATGACGTCGTCGAGTTCGGTCGCCTCGGAGCCAATGGACACGCGCACAAGCCAGCGCCCCTCCACCTGCGCGGGGGTGACGAAGGCCCGGCCGCTGGCATTGACGCGCTCCGCCCAAGCCTGTTGATGAGCATCCAGCGCCGCAGGATCAGTCATGACCCGGGGATGATGGCGAAGGCACACCGTCTGCAACGCCACGGGCGCGCACACCTCCCAGTCGGCTTCGGCGTCAGCGGCACCGGCCAGCCACTGCGCATTGGCCAAGTCGCGACGAAGGCGCAGCCGAATGGCGTCGGCCCCCGCCAGGCGAAGGTGGAACCACAACTTCATAGCCCGGAAGCGCCGGCCGAGGGGAATTCCCCAGTCCTTGAATTGCGTGACCTCGCCGTCGCTGGCCGCGCGTAGGTAGGACGGATTGGTCGAGAACACCCGGATGAGCAACTCTACGTCGCGGACATAGAGAAGCGAGCAGTCCAGGATCGTGCCCATCCACTTGTGCGGGTTCCAGCCGAATGAGTCAGCGCCCTCCACTCCGGCGAAGAGATCGCGATGCTCGGGCAGCAGCATGGCCGACCCTGCCATGGCGGCATCGACATGCACCCAGGCGTCGTAGGGCCGTGCTGCCTCCACGATCGCGGTCACGTCATCAAAGGCGGTGGTGCCGGTCGTGCCCAGCGAGGCAACGATGGCCGCGGGCCGACGACCGGCGGCGGCATCGTCGGCCAGCATGCGGCGCAGGGCATCGACGTCGATGGCATAGGTGACCGGATCAACCGGCACGAGGCGGAGGTTGTCACGACCGAAACCCGCGAGCAGCACGCCCTTCGGCACGGAGGAGTGCGCCTGGGTGGACGCGTAGACCGTGAGAGGCGTGGGCTCCGCCTGCAGTCCCCCGCGATCCTCCGACAATGCGGTAGCTCGCTCACGCGCGGCCAGCAGCGCGACCAGGCACGCGGTAGACGCCGTGTCGTGGATCGCACCGTGCCACGCATCGGACAGGCCGCAGAGCTCTCGGAGCCAATCGCTGACCACCAGCTCCATTTCCGTCAGGGCCGGTGCGGACTGCCAGGTGATGCCGAGCGCGCCGAGCCCGCTGGCGGCCATGTCGCCGAGCACGGACTCCAGCGACGCATTGCTCGGGAACCAGGCGAAGTAGCCGGGGCTCTGCGTCTGGGTGACGCCGGGAACGACCACCTCGCGAAGATCGCGCATTACGTCGTCGAACGGCTCGGGTGCCTCCGGCGCCGACCGATCGAGTGCATCCTTGACCCAGCCGGGAGCGACCTCGCTGCGCACCGGACGACCCGTTACGCCAGCGCGGTAGTCGGCGATCCAGTCGATGAGCTCATGGCCCGCCGCGCGGAACTCCTCGGGTGTCACATGGCCACCCTAGGACGCCTATCCGTAGAAGACCCGTTCGACGACGCCCCTCGCGCGCCGGGTCGAACGGCGGTAGTCCTCGAGCAGGTCACCGCCCGCGTCGTAGTCGAGCACATAGGCGATGGCGGCCAGGTCGCGTGCGGAGGTCGGCACGCTGTCGGAGGGCACGCCCCGAGCGAGCATCACGGCGTTGCGCACCCGCGTGGCAAGGAGCCAGGCTGCCGCCACCGTCTCCTCGTCGGCCGCATCGAGCAGGCCCGAGGAGACGCCCGCCCGCAGCGCATCCAGCGTCGAGGTGGTGCGCAGTGCCGGAACGGCGTAGGCATGCTGCAGCTGCAGCAACTGAGCCACCCACTCGACATCGGCCAGGCCGCCCCGGCCCTGCTTGGTGTGCAGGGTCGGATCAGCGCCTCGCGGCAGGCGCTCGGACTCCATGCGCGCCTTGAGCCTGCGCATCTCACGCAACGCCTCGTCAGAGATCCCGCCCTCGGGCCAGCGCAAGGGATCAATGAGTCCGACGAAGGCGTCGCCGAGGTCAACGTCTCCCGCAACCGGTCGCGCGCGAAGCAGCGCCTGCGCCTCCCAGGGCGACGACCAGCGCTCGTAGTAGGCCGCGTAGGAGGCCAGCGACCGCACGAGCGGCCCCTGACGACCCTCGGGGCGCAGGTCGGCATCGATCTCGAGGGGTGGATCCGGCGACGGTGCCATCAGCAGCCGACGGAGTTCGTTGGCGATGGCCATGGCCGTATCCGACGCCGCTTTCTCCTCGGCGCCGGGCAGCGGGTCATGGACGAAGACGACGTCAACGTCGCTGGCATAGCCGAGTTCGGCGCCGCCGAAGCGGCCCATGCCGATGACGGCGAAGCGCGTGGGCAGCACGCCATCAGGCTGCGACCGCGCGACCTCGCGCTCAGCGGCAGCGAGTCCTCCGGCCACGGCCGCGTCCGCGATATCGGTGAGCGCAGCCATCGTCGACTCGACGTCGAGGATTCCGAGCAGATCGGCGGCGGCAACCCTGAAGAGTTCGCGTCGACGCAGGGCGCGCACCGCGCCGACGGCCGACTCGGCCTCGGGGTGCCTGGCGACGGCCGCGAGTGCTTCCGCGAGGAGTTGGTCTCGAGTCCGCGGTCGAAGTTCAGCATCGTCTGCCAGCAGGGCAACGGCATCGGGCGAGCGCAGCAGCAGGTCTGTGGCGTAGCGACTCGACGACAGGAGCCGCGCCATGCGCTCAGCGGCGGCGGATTCGTCGCGCAGCAGTCGCAGGTACCACGGCGTGGAGCCGAGGTCGTCGCTCATGCGACGAAAGCCCAGCAGGGCGGCGTCGGGGTCGGGACCGTCGGCGAACCAGCCGAGCAGCACCGGCAGCAGCGTGCGCTGGATGGCGGCCCGCCTTGAGACCCCCGATGTCAGCGACTC